>NZ_AZUI01000001.1:3981009-4281345 GCF_000526995.1 Lacrimispora indolis DSM 755
AGACCTTCCCGGAGTGCTGACCAGTGACCGGCTGCTGGCCTCTGATACGTGGAATTACGATCGTCTCACCATCATCGGAGGAGGGGTGATCGGGGTGGAATTTGCCACCATTTTCAGTGCCCTCTGTTCCCATGTGACCATACTGGAGAGCGAGGCCCACTTATTGGGACCAATGGATTCTGAAGTTTCCCAGGCTTTGGAAGAGGAACTTAGAAGAAAAGGAATCGCCATACACTGCAAGGCAAAGGTTAAGGAGATACGGGAAGAGCCTAATCAGGGACTCATATGTATGTTTGAAGTGGACGGTGAGGAACAGACCGTCCGTTCCGGGCAGGTTCTCATGGCGGCAGGACGGGCCCCCTGCCTGGATGGGCTGATGGGGCAGGATGTAAATCTTGAAACAGAGAATGGGCATCTGAAGGTGGACTCAGAATTTATGACCAGTGAACCTGGGATTTATGCCATCGGTGATGTGGCGGCTCATATCAAGCTGGCCCATGTGGCAGCTGCACAAGGAACTTATGTGGTAGAAAAGATTGCAGGAGTTGAGCATACCATCCGGCTTTCTGTGGTACCAAACGGCATGTTTGTCAAACTGCCTGTGGTGCCCAGCTGCATTTACACAGAACCGGAGATCGCTTCCGTAGGGCTTACCAGGGAGGCGGCAAGAGCCTGCAGCATGAAGGTGAGCTGTGGCCGCTATTCCATGAGCGGAAATGGAAAGTCTATTATAAGCAGGGAGCAGAACGGGTTTATCCATCTGGTGTTTGAGGAATATTCCGGCACTCTGGTGGGGGCCCAGATCGTATGCTCCAGGGCAACGGATATGATCAGTGAGATGGCGACGGCTATTGCAAACGGGCTGACAGCTGAACAGCTTATGCTTGCCATGCGTGCCCATCCCACCTACAGCGAAGGAATTGGGGCGGCTATAGAGAATTATTTTGAAACCAAAGGAGAGATAAAGCAATGATTCAGGAAAGACTGGAACAATTAAGAAGCCTGATGGCAGAGCACCAAATGGATGCTTATATGATCCCAACCTCGGATTTTCATGAATCTGAGTATGTGGGAGAATATTTTAAATGCAGAGAATTTATGACTGGATTCAGCGGATCAGCAGGTACGGCTGTGATCACAAAGGATGGGGCCGGCTTGTGGACCGATGGACGTTATTTTGTACAAGCCGGAAAACAGCTTGAAGGGACAGGAGTTACCCTGCAGAAAATGGGACAGCCGGAAGTTCCTGAGATTGGGGAATATTTGGAGCAGGTCCTTCCAGAAGGCGGTTGCCTGGGATTTGACGGCCGTGTGATAAACTGCCAGCTGGGGCAGGAACTGGAAAATCTGCTGTCGGAAAAAAATGTGACCCTGGCTTATCAGACTGATCTTGTGGATGTTATATGGAAGGAACGTCCGCAGCTGTCTGCAGAGCCGGCCTGGATTCTTGAGGAGAAGTATGGTGGAAAGTCTTCTGCTCAGAAAATAGAAGAATTGAGAAGCCAGATGAAGAAGGAAAAGGCGACGATTCATATTCTTACCACATTGGATGACATTGCATGGCTTTTAAACATCCGGGGAAATGATGTGGTGTGCAATCCGGTAGTGCTTTCCTATGCAATGATCACTCTGGACCGCTTTTATCTCTTCATCAATGAAACGGTGTTAAAGGAAGAGGTGAAAGCCTATTTTAAGGGCCTTTCCGTAACTGTATGCCCTTATAACGATATTTATACAGCCGTCCAGCAGTTAAGGAATCAAAAAGTCCTTTTAGAGACAGCCAGGACCAATTACGCTATAGTAAAAAATCTTGACGGTTCTAACAAAATCATTGATAAGATGAACCCAACCGCTTTGTTAAAGGCTATGAAAAATCCGGTGGAAGTGGAAAACATGAAAAAAGCCCATATCAAGGATGGCGTGGCCATGGTAAAATTCATCTACTGGCTGAAGCAGAATGTGGGAAAGGAAACCATCACAGAGGTCAGCGCACAGGAGTATTTAGATGACCTGCGTTCCCGGCAGGAAGGAAATCTGGGACAGAGTTTTGATACGATTTCCGCTTATGGGGCAAATGCGGCTATGTGCCATTATAAAGCCACTGGGGAGAGCGATGTGAAAATAGAGACAAAAGGCCTTTATCTGGTAGATTCAGGCGGACAATATTATGAAGGAACCACCGATGTGACCAGGACCATTGCAGTAGGACCGCTGACAGAGGAAGAGAGAGAACATTTTACACTTACGGTCATCAGCATGCTTCGCCTGGGAGCAGTGAAATTCCTTTATGGCTGCCGCGGGCTGACCCTGGATTATGTGGCAAGGGAACCCTTCTGGAGCCGCGGCATTAATTATGACCATGGAACCGGTCATGGAGTGGGATATTTGCTGAATGTCCATGAGCGCCCCAATGGAATCAGATGGCGAATGGTTCCGGAACGTCAGGATAACAGTGTTTTGGAGGAAGGTATGGTTACTTCCGATGAGCCTGGAGTATATATAGAGGGCAGCCACGGCGTCCGTACAGAAAACCTGGTTGTGTGCAAAAAGGCTGAAAAGAACGAGTATGGACAGTTTATGGAGTTTGAATTCCTGACCATGGTTCCCATTGATCTGGAAGCCATTGATACATCCATTATGACAGAACGTGATGTAAAGCTGTTAAATGATTATCATAAGGCTGTTTATGAGGCCCTTTCCCCGTATTTCACTGGGGAGGAAGCCTTATGGCTGAAAGAGAATACTAGAGCTGTTTAGCGGATAAAACAAGGCAGGACCGTAAGTTACGGTTCTGCCTGTTTTTGATTGTCCGCATTTGCTCTGAGCCGCAGCAATATGGGGAAAACCGCTTCCAAATCTTCTTTGGTCAAGTCTTTCATCAGCGCAGCGGCCTCCCTTAGAAGAGGCTGTTCTTTTATTTCCGTATTAAAAAATTCTATGGGAGTAATTTCAAGATAATCGCAGATTTCAAAAAATTGTTTCATAGATGGCATGGAACGTCCTGAAGAAATTCCCTGGATATAGCTCTTGTTTTTCCCTAGATCCAGGCTCATTTGATATTCGGAGATATCTTTTTTCAGGCGAAGTTCCGTGATTCTATTCCTGACAAACTGTACATCCAACATTATCACCTCTAGGTTAATCATAAAGGATATTCTATGCAGATGCTACGTATTATATGCGTAATAATGGTTGAAAAACTGGTTGCATATACGGATGAAAAGCGTTATCATATACCATATACGAATGGAAAAGATGCTGAATGAAGGATTCCAGCAGGTACAGGGGGAAGGATCATGACAGGAAATTCAGGAAGTCGGTTCGAGGAGCGGAGTACGATAAACGAGCATGAGTTCTTCCGTTTTAGTGAGACGGAGCAAATGTACAGAAACATTGGTTTTTTTAAAGATACGGTTTTATTTGAGTATTCTTATATGGATGAGAGGCTATATCTGTCACCAAATGCCAGGGGACAGATCGATTTGAGGACTTTTGGGAGGATTCTTGCAAAGCATCGGGACAATGCTCCCAAAGACGGAGAAATCCGTTCCTTTGAATTTTGCCTTGGAAAAATGGGTGAACCATATCACTGGTGCGGCTGCAAGCTTACCGCTCAGTGGGAGGATCGGACATCAGGTCCTGTTAAGCTTATTGGAAAGCTTCAGGATATTACCGGACTGAAGGCGAGGGAAGAGCAGCTTTTGCTTCAGTCTTTAAAGGATGGACTCACGGGCTTATACAACAAAACAGCCTTTGAATACCGGGTGGAAGAAAAATTAAAGGACGGAGGCTGGGGCTGGCTTTGCATGATCGATATTGATAATTTCAAGGAAATCAATGACTGTTTCGGCCATCTGGCCGGAGACAGGATCCTGATGCAGGTAAGTGGAATGCTCTGCGATATTTACACGGAGCCGGATCTGGTAGGAAGGGTAGGCGGTGATGAATTTGTTGTTTTTACGACAAAGGAAAATGTCCGGGAAAGGGCGGAGAATCTGTTGGACAAGGTAGAAAGGATAATACCGGAAGAAAGGGGCCATCTTTCTGTCAGCATTGGAATCGTTTCCATTACCGAAAAGGGCGGAGAGGATTATCAAAAGTTATTTTCCAGAGCGGACCGGGCCATGTATCAGGCAAAACAGGCTGGTAAAAACCGGATTGCTTTTTTATGACGATTGACGGCATTTGAATGAAGCAGAATCAGAAATATAGAAGAATGGAAAAGCAAAAAAGGAGGAGCCCGCTACGTATTTAGCGGGCCCCTCCTTTTCATTGACCGTTTCGCACGGCTTCTGACGGATAATAGGTGGAAATCTGTTTTGTGAAGATCACCTTATCATCTCCCGCGGCAGAATACCGAATTTTTTTTGAAATGCCTCCGAGAAATGGCTTACGTTTGTATACCCCACAGCAAAGGCCGATTCACTCACGTTATGTTTTCCTTGCTCTAACAACGCAAATGCTTTTTCAAGCCGCTGCTCCCGGACAAATTCATAAACAGTGTTTCCGAAGTACTGCTTAAAAGAACGCTTAAGTTTGCAATCGTTCATGCAAATCATACGGGATAGTTCCAGCAGAGAAGGGGGGGATTCCAGCCGGTTTAGCAGAATCTCGCGTGCATATGTCAAACTATCAATATCGGTTCTGGAAAGCTGGCTTATGGAATTCCTTCCATTGTCCTTACAAAGCAGTCTGTCAATGTTGATGGATAACAGCTCTAAAATATAGCTTTCCAGCAAAAGCTTATTTATTTGATTTGTTTCTTTTATGAAGCAGAGATCCAGCTTGTTTACGATGCTTTCTTCCCGCGCATCGCTTTTAAAGCCGTAGAAGGAATACGAATCCTTTTGGAAAGAGCGGAACCCAATATTACTTTTACCGCAGACAGCTTCACAAAAGCCATCAAACGTGCGTGGGCTGACCCAAATAGAATATAGATGCACCTCTTGGCCGCTATTGTATTCTGAATATGCGTTGGTTTCTCCCAGAAAACCCAGCGATGCATATCCGGGTCGAAGCTCCACAGGTTTGCGGCTCACTTCGCCGCAAATGGGAGTTTTTCGCGTATAGCTTAGCTCAAACACAGGAGATGTGGTGCCGGATTTTCTCTTTACTATGTTGGAAAATGTACCAGAGGACACCACGATATGTACATCCGGCCGTATCGCAATTGTTTCTTTTGGAAATATATTTGATGCTTCAAATTTTAACGGTAAATATGACATTTTATCAACCTTTATAATGTCCATCTTGGGACAAAGAAAATCCGCCGGAAGGCAGAAAACGACCTATGAATCCATTACTATTATAGTTAGTTTTACCTAACCAGTCAATAGGGACTATCTACAATAAACATCTAATGCTGATCAGCAATACAAAAAGCCGCTGAATCATGTAATTCCGTTAAGGGGCAGGGAACCTCCGTTTCAGGGCAGAAAGAAAGCCTGCTTTTTCGTATACTGACCAAGGTTAGCTTTCTCTAACTAATCAAAGTACAATTAATATTAGGAGGTTTAAAGTGATGAAGCGACTTATAATTCCAATTTTCCTCATGCTGTCTTTGGCACTGGCCGCATGCTCGCCCGCAGCAAATAACCCGCAAACATCAGGGCAGCCAACATCTTCCGTTCTGGATACAAAACCGGAAGGTCAAAATGGCGGTACCATTACGGTTGAAGATATGAAGGGCACGGTTGAGATTCCTGCCAATCCGCAGCGTATTGTAGATGTTTCGGGCTTGGCTGATGAACTGATTATTTTGGACATGCCATTTATCGCCTCGGCCAACACCAGTATGTTTGACGGTATAACAGTGCCGGATTATCTTCAGGAATATTTCACTAAAAACAATATTGAGACAGTGGGCAACTACTCCGGAGCTTCCGCATCGGGCGATTTGAACCTTGAAAAAATTGCCGAGCTAAAGCCAGATCTTATTATCATGAATATCCGGCATGATAAGGTATATGAGCAGCTCAAAGCTATCTCCCCTACGGTCATGATCAACGACGACATCAGCTATGTCAACTGGAGGGGACGTTTTCAGCAGCTTGGCCAGTGGTTCGGCAAAGAGGATATTGTAACGCAGTGGCTTTCTGACTATGACGCAAAGGCAGCCGAGCTCTCAGCAAAGGTCAAGGAAGTGGTTGGCGATGGCACCTTTGCCGTTCTGGAAGCTAATTCGGTACATTTCGGTTCCTATTACGTTTACCGGACCGGAGGCCCGGGTGAGTTGATATACGATGAACTGAAGCTGGCTCCCTCGTCCGGAGTTCCGGAAGGCGTGTGGGGAGAGGTCGTTGACGCGGAGTATTTTTCGAAAATCGATGCAGATCACATCTTCTTTTTTAGCGATGACGGACGGGTTGGAGATACCGGAAACAGCCCTGTTTGGCAGAACTTGAAGGCAGTAAAAAACGGAAACGTATATTACGGTAAGAATGAGGCGCAGTATAATATGGCGTACACGGCGAACGGCAAGCTACTGTACATGGAGAAACTGGCAAACGCCATTATCAACCACAACAATGTCGAGTAAGCCTCAGGCCCCGGCAAGCCCTCCCCCTATCCCCTTACAATGGATTCGGACAAAAGCGGGGTTTGCGCTTTCCCTTATTCTGATGGTGTGTATCTTACTGTTTTCCCTCCTGCTCTCAGCCAGTGTAGGTGTGGCAGGCGGAAATCTGAATGTTTTGATAGATGCGCTTTTGCATCCGGTAAGATCAACCGACATGGGAAGGATTATGCTTGAAATGCGTATGCCCAGAGCATTGGCCGCCTGCTTTACCGGGGCGGCCTTTGCCCTTGCCGGCGGCGTGATGCAGGGTGTGACAAGAAATCCTTTAGCGGATGCCGGGCTTTTGGGAATCAATGCGGGGGCAGGATTCCTCGTTGCTCTGACCGCAGTTCTTTTGCCGTCCTTATCAAGCCTCGGTACGATGCTTTCGGCCTTTATGGGAGCGGCCCTGGCCGTGCTGATGGTCTATGGGTTGGGAATCGGCAGGCACAAAACCGGATCTATCCGGCTTATATTGGCAGGTTCTGCCGTTTCTGCCTTACTGACTGCATTGAGCCAGGGGGTTTCTCTTACCTTCGGGCTTTCCAAATCGCTGTCTTTTTGGACAGCTGGAAGCTTGTCCGGCATTACATGGCAGAACCTTCTCCTGACCATTCCATGGATTTTGGGCGCAGGTTTTGTCAGTCTGCTCCTTTCAGGGAGATTATCAGTATTGGCTCTGGGAGAGGAAAGCGCGGCGGGGCTTGGTGTAAACATATGGGCAGTTCGGCTCACCGGCATTGTGGTGGTGCTTATTCTGGCCGGGGCGAGCGTATCCTTAGTGGGCGGAATATCATTTCTGGGGCTGATTGTGCCTCACATTGCACGATTCCTCGCCGGTGAGGATTATGGAAGGCTTTTACCAATCTCTGCGCTTCTGGGGGCGATTCTGCTTGTGCTTGCCGATATTGCAGCCCGTACCATTAACGCTCCTTTTGATACGCCGGTAGGTGCTCTGGTATCAGCCATTGGTGTCCCAGTTTTTCTGGCACTGACATACCAGAAGAAAGGAGCGATTCTATGAAAAAGAAATGCAGGCAGAAGTTTGTACCATGGGTCCTCCTGGTGGCGGTAATTGCGGCTGTTCTGCTGTCCATCAACAGTGGCTATTCGAGCATTCCTTATTCTGATGTGGCAGAAAGCCTATTACATCCAAGCGCTCCAAATGCATCCGTTATTCTTTTGCAGATTCGCCTCCCACGCATAGTCCTTGCCGTTCTGTGCGGAATGGGGCTGGCCCTATCCGGCTGCATACTGCAGGCGGTGACAGAAAACCCGCTGGCTGATCCGGGTGTATTGGGAATCAACGCAGGAGCGGGCTTTACGGTCATGCTGTTTTTGACGCTTTTCCCTGCTTTGCACACCAGCACCATGATCTATCAGCCGCTTTTCGCCATGGCGGGAGGGCTGCTGGTGGCGGGATTGCTATACGTTTTTTCAAAAAGAAACGGAAAAGTCAGGCCGGCTTATCTCTTGCTTGGCGGTATTGGTCTTTCAGCTGGTTTTTCGTCCGTAATGCTGATTATGGCTGCCGACATGGAAAACAGCAGTTATCAGTTGGTGGCCAGGTGGCTGGCAGGTAATATCTGGGGAACCAGCTGGTATCAGGTGAAAGCGCTGCTTCCTTATCTACTGATTCTGCTTCCCTTGCTTTTCACAAAAGCAGGTGTTTTGGACTTACTGCTTTTGGGAGAAGAAGTATCCCTTGCGCTGGGCGTCCGGGTGGAAAGAGAACGAAAAGTCTTGCTGGCTGTGGCAGTGTCGCTGGCGGCCAGTTGCATTTCTGTCAGCGGCGGTATTGGCTTTATCGGACTGGTTGCACCCCATATAGCAAGAAGATTTGTAGGCGGGCGGCACCATGTACTTCTGCCTGTATCCATGCTGTTTGGAGGATTGCTCCTGCTTCTTGCGGATACCATAGGGCGCTCACTTTTTGGAACCATTGAAATACCGGTCGGAATCGTGATTTCTGTTCTGGCCGCGCCCTATTTTCTAATTCTGCTTCGCAGGCAGGTATAAGGAGGTGAACAAATCATGAAATCCTGTATTACAGCTGACAAACTGTCCGCCGGTTATAACGGTGTCACAGTGTTCCGTGATATGGATATAGAAATCCCCGCAGGGAAAATAACGACACTAATCGGTTCCAACGGCTCCGGAAAATCAACCATTTTAAAAACCATGTCCCGTCTGATCGCACCGTCGGCCGGTGCGGTTTATCTGGATGGGCAGTCCATTCACAGCATGCCCACCAAATTGGTGGCGCAAAGACTGGCGCTCCTTCCCCAAGGTGCGCAGACACCCACGGGTATTACAGTAAGCGATTTGGTGGAATACGGGCGATTCCCCTACAAAAGTCAATTATCGGGACTTACGCAAAAGGATAGGGAAATTATCAAATGGGCCTTATCCAGTACAGGTATGTCAGCGCTTGCTGACCGGGAAATGGATCAGCTTTCGGGCGGGCAGCGGCAGCGAGGCTGGATAGCCATGGCACTGGCACAGAAAACAGATATTCTGTTTTTAGATGAACCAACAACATATCTGGATATTTCGCATCAGCTGGAAATTTTACAGCTTTTGCAAAGGCTGAATTCGGAACAGAATGTTACTGTGGTTATGGTCTTACATGACTTAAATCACGCCATCATGTTTTCCGATTATCTGGTGGCAGTCAAGGATGGAAAAAAGCACTGCTCTGGTTCACCGGGGAATGTAATCACACCTCAATCGCTTCGGGAGGTTTTCAACGTGGAGGCGGCAGTTGTTCGCCATCCCGTTCTGGATGTGCCCGTATGCCTGCCTTATGGTGTGCGTGGGCAAGTCTTTCAAAAACAGGATCAGTGATAAGCAAATGGAGGAAATGAACAGTGAAAAAGATGATTTATGCATTAATGATAGTCTTATGCATGATGGTTTCTTTGGCCGGATGCAGCGGTTCTTCGGGAATATATGAAGCCGGGACTTATACTGCGTCTGCCGAAGGATATGGGGGCGATGTTTCGGTGGAAGTGGAGTTTGATAAGGATTCCATTGTATCTGTAACAGTAACTGATCAAAATGAAACGGTTGGCATTGGTGACAGAGCAATTGAAGAATTGCCATCCAAAATGGTGGAGACACAAACTTGGGAAGTAGATGGGATTACCTCAGCAACAGTATCCTGTGACGCAATCAAGGCAGCGGTAAAGGATTGTATCAATCAGGCTAAGAGTAAATAATGAAAGAGAGGTGAGAGAAGTTGAATATTAAAACTGCTGCAAAACATTCCACTGTGCGGGGAATCATGACTTTTGCGCGGGGAAAAAAGGGACCTATGCTGCTTTCTGCTCTGTTGTCTATTCTTGGAGTTGTAAGTGGTCTCGTCCCCTATCTTATAATAGGCCAGATTGCCGGTAACTATCTTGCCGGTAATCTGACCTATCAAGGCTTGCTGCTTTGGGTGGTCTTGTCTGCATTGGCATATATCCTCCAAGGTATACTGCATGGCGGGAGTACGCTGCTATCCCATCGGTACACTTTTGAGATTCTTGAAAATATTCGTCAAAGTGTAACTGACAAAATGAGTCGGCTCTCCATGGGGACAATTCGGAAGTACTCATCGGGCGAATACAAAAATCTTGTGCTGGATGAGGTTGAGAAGCTGGAATATCCTCTTGCTCATGCAATCCCAGAGGTAACAGGAAATCTGTCGGCCTTTCTGATAACGTTCTCTCTCATGTTGTTTATGAATGTCCGCTTGGCTTTCAGCGCACTGATTACTGTACCTATAGGACTAATAATTATGAAAGCCATGTTTCGGGGATATGGGCAACGGTATGCGCAATTTATGAAGGCAGGAGAGGCCCTTAACCAGACCGTAGTGGAATATATTGATGGAATTGATGTAATAAAGATTTTTAATCAGGCAGACAGAAGTTTTGAAAAGCTCCATCAGGCTGTGAATTATTATAAGGAGTTTACATTGGCATGGTATCGGCACAACTGGCCCTATAACTCGGCATACTATGTGATTCTTCCTTCTGCCATTGCAGGCGTTTTGCCGGTAGGCATGGTCTTGCTCGGGCAGGGCGAGATTTCTCTGGCTACCTTGCTCTTATTCTTTTTGCTCTCCTTTGCCTTAATTCCGCCGCTGATTAAGCTGACTGAATTTATTGATAACTTTGCTGTCATTGTCAAAACAGAACGCGAAGTACATGATTTTCTTGAACAGGAAGAGCCTCAGTACGCTTCCGTTCCAGTAACCATCAACAATTTCCGGATTACCTTAGAAAATGTCCGGTTTTCCTACAACCAGTCGCTTGCGTTGGACAGTGTGAGCGCAGAGTTCCCCTCCTCCGGCGTTACGGCAATTGTCGGAGAATCCGGAGCTGGAAAAAGCACGCTTTTGCGGCTGATTGCAAGGTTTTGGGAAATTGACAGCGGCAGAATATGTATCGGCGGCAGGGACGTTCGGGAAATCCCACAGGAACAGCTAATGAATATCATCAGCATTGTCGATCAGGATAATTTTTTGTTTGACATGAGTATTTGCGACAATATTCTGCTTGGAAAGCCCGGCGCCACGAAGGAGGAGATTTCGGAAGCGGTGAGAGCTTCCGGGTGTGAGGAAATCATTCATCGGCTGAAAGAGGGGTTGGATACCGTTGTGGGCAGTGGCGGTGATTTGCTCTCCGGAGGCGAGCGCCAACGTGTCTGCATCGCCCGTGCCATACTGAAAAATGCCCCGATTCTACTGCTTGATGAGCCTACCGCCAGCATGGACATGGAGAACGAACGAAAGGTGCAGATGGCCCTGCAGAAGCTGGTACAGGAGAAAACGGTCATTATGGTTGCCCATCGGCTAAAAACAGTTGCGGGAGCCAAACAAATTCTGGTGATGGATCATGGAAAGCTGATTGATACAGGAAACCATGACGCGCTGCTTGGGCGCTGCCCGTATTACGCAAGGCTATGGAACGCCTGCGTCAGTGCGGAGAAATGGAGCATTGGGAGGTGTGAACATGATTAAGCTGCTGCGCCGCATACTGAGAATGTCCGGCAGCCTGAGACCCAGAATTATCTATGGGTTCGTCTTTGGATTTATCGAGGGTATTTTTAATGTATTTCCATTAATAGCAATTTTTTATATCATCAATACTTATCAAAACGGTGTCATTACCGGCTGGGAGGCTGCCATCGCGATAGGCTTGCTTTTGATGGGACTCATAGGGCGGATACTGTTCCGTTATTTATTATCCAGGTTTCAATCCTCTGCAGGATTTGAAATGGTGGCGGAAAGCCGCTTGAAAATCGGAAGCCTATTAAGGCAGGCACCCATGTCGTTTTTTGATGCGCATAAGCAAGGCGATTTAACCGCCTGCATGACCACCGATCTCAGTTTTATTGAGATGTATGTGATGTTTATTCTGGATAAGGTGGTAAACGGATTTTTGATGACGGCTGTAACCGCTGTGTTCCTGCTTGCCTTTGATTGGAGAATCGGTCTTGCCGCCATCATAGCGTTATTGCCGTCCGTGCTCATCTTTGCTTTGCTTCAGAAAAAAGGGAAAGAACTGGGCCCTCTTCGGCAGAACACCCAGGCGGAGCTTGGCTCAGCGGCCATTGAATTTGCTCAGGGAATTATTACGGCGAAAGCATATGGAATGAAAGGCCGACAGGCAAAGCGTATTTCTGATGCGTTTCATAACAGCAATATCCGTTCCTTTCAGGTAGAACGCGGGTTTGTACAGTGGGTGTCAATTTTTCAGATGGTTGTAAAGCTGGCAGGCTGTGTTACAGTCCTTGTTTCATCTTTGGCCGCGCTGTCTGGCAGTCTTGAATTATCTGCTTATCTAATGCTCTTGGTTGCATCCTTAACGATGTTTGCAGGACTTGAGCAGTGTGCTTCCCAAACGCCCATGCTGCGTATTATGGAGGCCTCTTTGGATCGAATTGAAGAAATCACCAACGCCGGATTAAAAGGGAACGTTGAAAAGACAGCTGGCACCATTCCGGAGCGCTTTGATATCACATTTGATCATGTAACCTTCGGATATGGAAAGGAACCGGTTCTTAAGGATCTGTCGTTTCATGTGCCGGAGTATACGTCTGCGGCGCTGGTTGGTTCGTCCGGCAGCGGAAAAAGCACCATTACAAAGCTAATCCCACGTTTTTATGATGTCTCCCAGGGAAAGGTTCAAATTGGCGGTATCGACATACGGGATATGTCCCTGGATCAAGTCCTCTCCTATGTCAGTATGGTATTTCAGAAGGTGTATCTGTTTCAGGATACGATAGCTAACAATATCCGTTTTGGCAAGCAGGACGCGTCTATGGAGGAACTCATTGAAGCGGCTAAGAAGGCTTGTTGCTATGATTTTATTATGGAGATGGAGCATGGCTTTGACACGATGATCGGAGAAGGTGGAAATACTCTTTCTGGCGGACAGAAGCAGAGAATATCTATTGCGAGAGCCATTCTGAAGGACGCTCCGATTATCCTGTTGGATGAAGCGACCTCCAGCATAGACCCTGAAAACGAAGCGCTGATACAACGGGCGATCAACCATTTAATTAAAAATAAGACACTTGTCATTATCGCTCATAACTTGTCTGCTGTTAGAACTGCGGATCAAATTCTGGTTCTTAATCATGGACAGCTTGCAGAGTCAGGAAAGCACGATGTACTCCGGCTGGAAGATGGTCTTTATAAAAACTTGTGGGATATCAGCCAGGAGGTCAGCCTGTGGCAGACAAATCAGGCTATGCAGTAGACCGCCAAACCAGCATAAGGGGGGACTCCTATGAAGCAATTGACAGATTCTATTAGGAATTATTTGAAAGCTGTTTATTCAGTTTCCTTCAGTATCGGTGACACTGTGCGTTTATGTGATATTGCTGTTACTCTGTTTCTATGGTGGAGAAGATTGCAAACATTGAAGATTTTCTTGTGGAGACCCTGTCTGTTTCAAAATAAATAGCGGTATTAAATGCCGATGCTATTGAGCGCGTCATAAGCGCGGATACGCTTTGCTCCATTTACCGATTTAACGGAAAGCAAAAATATGGTGAAAAATGCAAAAAAATGTGTTGGATTTCTTATGATCCAACACAAGTATCGCCGTACTAAAAACAAGAGGATAACCAAAACAACAGAATAGAGCCAAGGGCAAACCCACCAAAAGGTGGGGAACCAAAGTCAAAGGGTCTAAGGCGTTTTCGGACGTTTGGATAGCCTGACTGTCAAAAACCATGAAAGGGGCTGTTGCTTAGTGCAACAGCCCCTTTTATACTTTTATTATTATAATATAATAGACCCGGCTGCACAAACAGGGATCAATCCTGTCCGGAAGGTAAGTCTACTAATGTGTATTCACAAGGAATAGCCGGAAGGATCTTGTCCAAAAGATCCACGGTTTTAAACTTCAGGCTGGAGGTATTGATACAGGGATGGCAGCCAAAGAATTCGCTGGAAAGCACATCCTTATCGATCAGCAGTCTGACGCGGCGGCCTTTATCATTCATAAGGCCCAGGACCGAAACCGAGCCAGGGGTGATGTCCAGAAATTGGGACATAAATTCCGGCTCTGCAAAGGAGAGCCTTGCGGAGCCGATCTGCCTGGAAAGAGCGGCGGTGCGGAATTTCTTTCCCCCAGGCAGCAGGAGAAGATAGAAATCAGTTTTCTGGGCATTTCGCAGAAACAGATTCTTACAGATGTCTATTTGTAACAGCGCATCAACCTCCCGGCAGGCCTCTATGGTGGGAAGGGGAGAGTGATCTACACGCTGATAGGATATGTTCAGTTTGTCCAGAAGGTCATAGGTGCGGATTTCTTTGGGAAGACGTCCTGTTAAATTGCCTGGCCGTCCGTTATAAAGGGTTTTATCCAGGAAAAAGTTATCGTATGTATCAACCATGTGTTGCACTTCCTTTTGTCTTTTTATGATTTATTATATCCGAGGTAGAAAAAATTACAAGTATTTTTTGTATGTGCGTAAGAATTTCAGTGGTTTTGGAGAAGGAGATGTATTATAATAGCTGTGGAGAAAAAAACAGATAAAAAGCCCGGCGAAAAAACAGTAATTAAAATGGTTTTATAAAAGGCCGGGTTTTATTATGTGGAAAGGTTGAATTGGAAGGTAATAAGGATAGGAAATGAATAAATATAGGAAAAGATCAAAAGCTGAAAGAGATCAGATTTAGGAAGGATGGATTGTATTTATGATAGATAACAGGCTGAAAAAAGAGAAATTCAGGAATGACAGAATGGTAAAGGGCAGTGATAAGAGGAAGATCGGCGGAGAGAAGGGAAAGGAAGACAGCAGGACCGGCAGCTATAATGACAGGAACAGCAGTACCAGAGGCAAGACCGGAAATAGCGATGGCAGGACCGGCAGCTATAATGACAGGAACAGCAGTACCAGAGGCAAGACCGGAAATAGCGATGGCAGGACCGGCAGCTATAATGACAGGAACAGCAGTACCAGAGGCAAGACCGGAAATAGCGATGGCAGGACCGGCAGCTATAATGATAGGAACAGCAAGAATAGAGGTAAAACCCGAAGCGACGGTGGCAAGACAGGCAAAGACAGTGGTAATAACAGAAACAGCAATGACTGGAACGGCAAAAACGATGACAGGGTCGGAAGCAACCGCAGTAAGAGCGGCAGCCCCATTGGCAGGAGCGGCGGCTACGATGAAAGGATTGGAAGCCACCATAGTGGAAGCGGCAAAAATGGCAGTGACAGCAGTAAAAGCGGCGGGGACGGTATGATGTTTCAAAAGGAAAACAGAAGAGTAAGAAGATTTTCTTCCCAATGTCCTGTATCCAGTAAGTGTGGAGGCTGTCAGCTTTTGGACATGCCTTATGAAAAACAGCTGGAGCAAAAGCAAAAATATCTGGAGAAATTGCTGAAACCATATTGCCGTGTTGCACCGATCATTGGAATGGAGAATCCCTATCATTACCGCAATAAGGTTCATGCAGTGTTTGACCATGACAAAAAAGGGAATCCTGTTTCAGGCATATATGAAGCGAGCTCCCACAGGGTTGTTCCGGTGGAACGCTGTATGATCGAGGATCAAAAAGCGGATGAGATTATCGGAACCATAAGGGGCATGTTGAAGTCCTTTAAAATACGTACCTACGATGAGGATACCGGGTATGGGTTACTGCGCCATGTACTCGTACGGAGGGGATTTACTACGGAGGAAATTATGGTGGTTCTGATAACTGCCTCACCGGTTTTTCCTTCTAAAAACAATTTTGTAAAAGCCCTGCGGGAGAAACACCCGGAGATCACTACGATCATACAGAATGTAAACGGCCGGGATACAAGCATGGTGCTGGGGAATAAGGAGCATGTGCTGTATGGGAAAGGATATATTGAGGACATTCTCTGCGGCTGCCGTTTCCGTATTTCTTCCAAATCCTTTTACCAGGTAAATCCGGTACAAACGGAGGTTCTCTATAACAAAGCCATTGAGGCTGCAGGGCTTACAGGTAAAGAAAGGGTGATCGACGCCTATTGCGGGATTGGTACCATAGGAATTGTTGCCAGTAAGCATGCAAAGGAAGTTATTGGCGTTGAACTGAATCGGGAAGCAGTGCGGGATGCGTTGGAAAATGCCAAGCTCAATGAGATTAAGAATGCCAGATTCTTCTGCAATGATGCAGGCAAGTTTATGGTGAACATGGCGGAGAGCGGAGAACATGTGGATGTGGTGTTTATGGATCCGCCAAGGAGCGGAAGCACGGAAGAGTTTATTGATTCTGTAGCGAAAATGAGGCCTGAAACAGTTATTTATGTGTCCTGCGGGCCTGAAACGCTTGCAAGGGATTTGGAGTATTTTCAAAAGAAGGGGTATGAGGCGAAAATGGGATGGGGGGTAGATATGTTTCCTGCAACGGATTGTATTGAAGCAATAATCATGATGAAGAATAAAACAAAATATTAATTAAAAAAGTCAGTTTGGAACTGTGGGGGATACAGATGATTCTTTTCAATATTAACATGGCAACAATTTTAATTGTTCTTGTATTAGGCCATCTTTTAACAGGTGCGCTCATTATTGCTTATACCCAGCAGCAGAAGAGAAGCAAGGCGGTCAATATGTTTTTGCTTTCAAAATTGCTGCAGCCTGCCGCATGGGTTATGCTTGGTCTGAGAGGCATAATACCCAGTATGATTTTAGTCGCTGTGGGCAACTCGACCTTGTTTACCGGTGCGGCTTTGGAACTGATTGCTCTTATGATGCTGAAAAGCAATTATACTGAAACGGTAAAACGTTCTTATACCGCCTTACTTATTGGCTGCATCATCGTATTTCTTGCTGCGACAGGATACGGATTTCCTGAGAACGTCAGGATTACATTTGCATCCTCCATTACAGCAATATTAATGGTATTCCCCGTGTATAAGCTTTTTACCGATAAGAAAGCTTCCAGGCTGCAAATAGTAATTGCCATCTTATACAGCCTTACCATATTGTTTTTGATATTCCGGGCTGTTGCAGCATTGACCACAGATCTGGATATGAATCTGGCATCAACAAACATTTTTAATACCTGGTTGTTTTTGCTGCTCTACGTTGTGATGCTTGCAGGAAGCACCGGGTTCATCCTCTTAGATAAGGAAAAGCAGGATTTAGAGCTTTTAAGAGCTGCATCTTTTGACGGATTGACAGATATTTTGAACCGAAAGACCTTTATATTGCGTTCAAAAGAGCTTATTTCCCTGTGTTTTAAGAAGCAAGAAAAAATCTCATTTTTATTGATTGATATTGATGACTTTAAAAAGATCAATGACAAGTACGGGCATTTTGTGGGTGATATTGTATTACAGGATTTTGCCAGTACTCTTAAAAAACAATTGAGAAACTGCGATTTATTCGGCAGGTATGGAGGCGAGGAATTTGCAATATTACTTCCCGGGACAGATGAGAAAAATGTGGAAGAAGTTGCAGAACGGCTGAGATTCACGGTAGAGAATTCGTCCGTAGAAGCTGATCCTACGATAAAGTATACAATAAGCATAGGCTTTTTCAGCATTCTCCCTGACGAAGGAACAGATATTGATGTGCTTTATAAGCTTTGTGACCAGGCCCTTTATCTGGCAAAATCCCAGGGAAAAAATTGCTGCAGAAGTGCGGCAGAGGTATGATATGAATGGCTCCGCCAGCTGGCTTACAATATGAAAATATAGCACCCAGAGGGAGTTGAGAATACTGAAGCGATACCAAACAACCAGCAAGTCAAATGTTACTTTTCGCAGCGTTTGGTTTGCTGGTTGTTTATTTTGTTCTTCTGAGTTCACCCATTCAAAGGTGTATTTCTCATCAATCATTTTATCACCTGTCTTGCTATCATTATAAGCCAGGTAACTTCCCCAAACTCTTTCATTTCGTGTGTAATTTAGTTTGCAAAATAGCTATTAATGAAGTGCGGTGAAGAAAGTCCGGCATTAAATGACTTTAGCTGGATACACTATAAAACTATGTGGTGATAAACATGGACAAATACATGAAGAACAGATCAGAGGAAAGGAGATTTCAAAGAACCCGTATTTATACTTATATTTTCAGTGCACAATACCTAAAAGCAAGAAATGAAGCAAAGTAAGTTGATCAGCAGGCCATGAAGTCACGGCCAGAGATATCAGCCTTATTCCTGTAACTTGTTACAAAATGGAACGTTGTTAATAATACGAGCAATAACTCTTGAACCTCTTAAAAAGAAAATAAATTGAGAACAAAAATTTATGAATTAAGTACAATGCCTCACAACGGATTGATTAAATGATTTATAGTGATACTTTAATATTATTATGATTAATGCGTGGTAAATTGGACTTTAGAGCATTATACAGCGTAAGCCACATCTGATTAAGAGTGCCCTGAATGTATATGCTGAAATAATACAGTATTTGTAGAATAAGAGGCGAAAATTATGTTTGAGTTTAATATATTTTTAGATGATAATGATTATTTACTATTTAATCAATATCATTTATTAAATAGTCCTTCTGGTAAAAAATCTTTGATGTCCTTTAGATTAATTATTCCATTCCTTTGTTTTATGGTCCTTGTTATATTTTGTATTGCAGGCTCTGATTTTGAACTGATTTTGATTGAAGCTATTATGATGACGGTTTTTTCTATTTTGTGGATTGGGTATAGCAAAAAGATAATTCTAAAATCCATGAATAACAGAGTGATACAAATGAAAAAGGAAGGTAGGCTCCCTTACAGCAACGAGGCAATCTTAAAGTTCGATAATGAGAAAATACATGAAATCACACCAAATACAGAAAATGTAATAAAGTATTCGTTGATTGAAAAAGTTGCTATAACAGAAAAAGCTATTTATATTTATTTTAGCTCTGTACAGGCATATATTCTTCCGGTAACCGCTTTTTCAGAAGAAATGGAAAAACTAAAATTTCTGGAATTTATTAAGGAAAAAGGTGAGCTAGCCCATTCCATTTAATGAGTTTATACAGAATCAAGGGTACAATTGTGAAAGGTGTTTTACAATGAAAAACAATAAAATTACAACTTGTCTTATATTATTTTTAATCAGTGCTGTGTCTGCTTCATGTAATAGATCAACTGCGAAAACAATTATTGAAATAGAATTAACAGAAAATTATGATACATCTGACCCTTTTATATATGAAAAGTTAATATATGTATCCGATGATATCAATATATTAGATTTAGATATTTCTATTCAGATAAAAGGTAAACGCAGTAGTTTAGAGATTGCGGACAATGAAACTGGACAAGTTTTTTGGAGCAAAGAATGGAACGGAAATGTCGATAAAACTAATTTCGCTATTTCTCTTGATACCCTTGAAAAGGATAAGGAATATGTCATTAGATTTACTGGAATTAAAATAAACTATGCAAAGGTAGTAGTCACCTCTGAAAATAAATTAGTAAAAGAGCGGGAAAAACCTTTAAGGCCCAATAGAGATTAGGTTATTGCGTTTTTTGCCGATAATTCGAAAGCGACAGATAGAAACAGGAATTGATAGTGCCGCCTTTATTGCTTATCATTTATATAATACGCAGAAGTGAAAAGGAACTGTTGAATATGTTTAGATACGTTCATTCTAATATCATTGCTAAGAATGCGGGTAAACTGATAGATTTTTATAAGACAGTGCTTCATTGCAAGAGCATTAACGAGACACGTAATCTAAGCGGGCGTGGCTAGATATACTGACCTGTTTGAGCGGAGCGCATATTATTGGTGAGCATTTGCTTTTGCCTGGTTATGGACAAGAGCATCCTACTCTTGGGATTTTTTCTTACGATGAGCTAAAAGAATGCCTTCCCGCAGAAATTAACCGTCCAGGTATTGCACATTTAGCTTTTGAAGCTGGATATCCGAATAATGTAGAAGCAGTATTTGTTTATGCGAGGGATCCAGAAGGCAATATTCTTGAACTTCAAGGCTGGCGAAAAGTAAAAAACTGAATTATCAAATACAGAGTTTCAATTCTTGTTGATAACAAATTTCGCATTATGAGCACAATTCAAAACCCGGCAAATTGAATAGAAATGCCTAATATCTATATTTTAAAGGGCATACTTCAGTGGTTCGCTTTTGTTTCCCGATTCATAACAAAGCAATATGTCGAAACAATTACGGTATCAGTTCTAGAAAAAAGAGCATTGACAGACAAGCGGGAATAATTTTTGCTTTGATATAATTGTGGCATAAAAAATATGGAGGGTTTATTATGCACGCATGGGAATCAATTCAAAATGTATTGGACTTTATCGAGGACAACTTAGCGCAAAACAATACGCCTGAAGAATTATCAAAAGTCGCTGCACTATCGCCTTTTTATTTTCAGCGCCTTTTTTCCCGACTTGTTAAGCGTCCGGTATACGAATATGTAAAAATGCGCAGACTGGCAAGGGCATGTGAAACGCTTAGCGATAAGGACAGGCGTATACTGGATATTGCCCTTGAGTACGGATTCAATAGCCACGAAAGCTTCACAAAAACCTTTAAAAGCGCTTTCGGGATAACCCCGGAGGAGTACCGCAATCATCCTGTCCGGTTAAATCAGATTGTAAAGCCCGATTTGTTACTTGGTTACACTATGATTGACGAAAATGTACCGCTTATTACTGACAGTATCGTTTTGGATATATCACGTAAAGTGCTAAATGTTCCAGAGCTTTACATTGGTTTTTCCGGACAGGTGCCGTTATCTCAACAAACTCCTCTCAGCGAGACAACGGGCGTTGATGTTCCCGGTCTGCTGTGGGATAAATTCCACGATCAAAAGGCTGATATACAAGGTCTCGTGCCGAACGGTATAGAACTGGCGGTATCGTTAAGCGGTAAGATTGAAAAATACTTCACCTATTTTGTCGGAGCGTCCGCAATGCCTGAAGCAAAAGCGTCCGGCGATTTTGAAGTGTGGGAACTGCCTGCCGCAGAATATGTGATCTGTTCATTTGAAGCGGAGAATTTCGCGGAACTGACATCATCCGCGCTCTATAAAAGCATGAATTACTTATTTGACATTTGGCTCCCAAAGCACGGTTTAACGGCGCAGCCTTTTTCAGTGGAAAAGTATTATGCGACAAACCCGGAAGTCCGCAAAATGGAGATATGGGTAATACCTGTTCCCATAGCCGAATCAGAAATCAGGTGATGACATGCAATGGAACGAATTATATGATAACTCCCACCCACCAACAGATGAAAATATCCAAGAATTTATAAACAACGATTTATGGTATAACATAACCACTTACCTTGAAGATACGTATAGGACACCACCTAAAAAAGCTTATAGCGGTTGTTCCATGCAAAGCGGTTGGAATATCAAATATCAAAAAGGCGGGAAGCCGCTATGCATACTTTATCCAATGAAAGGTTATTTTATTGCGTTGGTGGTGATAGGAATGCGTGAAATGAATGAAGCAGAACTGTTAATGCCATTATGCACTGAATACACCCAAATCTTATTTAAACAAACTATTTCCGGGTATAGCGGAAAATGGTTGATGCTTGATGTGAAAAGTATAGATATACTTAATGACGTAAAAAGAATGATAGCATTACGGGCAAATAATAAGTAAGAGAAATATAGCTTTTGCCCGTATTTTCCCGGATACGGCTTTTGCTGGACCAATATAGACGATAGACTAATGAATCATGGATTCGCATAGATCCGGTAATTCTTCCGATACATAGGTCTGGTAGTCCAGTCCGTATTTCATGTTGCTGTATAAGCTCCGGTTTATATCCGGCATGATAATGGCGTCATTATGGGCCTGTGCATATTGCTCCAGGCTGGTATAGCGGGTCCAGACAGAATAGTTATGTGAACGCCCATGAAGCAGATACAGCGTCTTAACCGGACAGTCTGTCCGGTAGAAATCCTGCGGTAGGACCACACAGACGGAAGTGACCATGCGAATTGATTCGGCTTTCAGTTCACAATGGAGAAATGCCATATTATTTACCTGCTTTATACTGCTCTGAATATTCTTTGATAATCTGCTCACCGCCTGCAGCTTTCCAGTCCTCAATGGCGGCCTTTCAACCATCTAAATCCAGCTCTCCAATTACATATTTGATTTTGGCATCATTGATCTGATTTTCCAGATCGCCGCCGGTATATCCCTGGTAGCCGGTAATATGATAGGGTGCGTCAGGCTCTGCTTTTAACAGCTGGAAGATATCGGTCGTAGCATTTGGGTAAACGGCAGTCAGGTCGGTAACGCGGGTTGCAGCATCCTCTAAGTTCCCCAGAAACAACATGCCGGCGGCACCTGATGTAACGTTCTGCATTTCATCCTTGCAGATGGGGAAATCCTGATTGAATAAACCTTCGGAATAAGCCTGCCTAAACCATGTAAGGGATTTCGTGTAGGTATCATAATAGAATTCAGGTGCAACATTTCCTGCTTCATTAATCCCCCATGTATTCGGTCAGCCCATATAGATGCTTAACTGGGTGGAAAAGCGGGGAAGGGCACTGTATTTTAAGGAAAAGCCGTAGGTGTCGTTTTTGCCGTTCTGATCAGGATCATTGTAGGTGAATGCATAGAGAACGTCGTGAAGTTCCTCTATAGTGGCCGGCATCTCCATACCTACAGCCTCCAGCCAATCCTGACAGTTTCCTTCCGGCAAAATTCCGCTTGATAACATAAATTCGTAGCAAAGATCACCTCATTCACAACAAGGAAACTCCGCGCGATTTCATAGACAGCTATAATTATATTGGATAATCAGGCGAAAAAGTATTGCCGATTATTAATATTTGAAATAGGAGATGCTTTGGTGATGAAAATTGTTATTATAAATGGAAGTCCAAGAAAGTGCGGTTCAACTGCTTATATTCTACATGTAATTGAAAAGAATCTGCTGCAGAAAGGTGCAAGTGTTATTTTCTTTGACTTAAGCGAGCAGTCGATTACTTTGTGCAAAGGATGTTGCAGCTGTTATAAGACTGGACACTGTATTATAAACGATGATGCTGAAAAAATATCACAGGAACTCTGTAATGCCGATGGAGTAATCATTGGATCTTCGACAATCGCAAGCAATGTTCCTGGTGTGCTAAAGGTATTTATAGATAGAGGGCATTTTGTCATAGAACAGCTTCTGCACAGGAAATACGCATTAAGCGTAACAACTTATGAGAATTATGGCGGAAAAGAAGCCTCAGGGGTATTAAACAAACTTTTAAGGCTTTCTGGCGCAGTAATGTGCGGTTCAATTGTGGAAAAAATCCCTTTTAATAGTGATTGCTCTTCAAATTCAAAACTCAATTCCAAGGTGAAACGATGTGTCCAAAGGCTATATAACGATATTGAACAACAGAAGGACTATAGATTTCAACGAATAAAACGGAAATTGATTTTTGGAATCGGCCTGAAGCCTTTTGTTCTGCATAAGGGAGACAGCTATGCTGGTGTAAAAAAAAGGTGGTCCCAAATAGGATTACTATAAACTGACAATCTATAGAGCATACCGATCTGTACAAAATCAGGAACTGACAGCAATGGTTTGCAACAGGGCGATAAAATTTGCGCTGCTCAATACTGAAAAGGTGGTGTTTTCTATCCTAACCGGAAACTGGCGGGAAACCATACGGGAAATGGAAATTTTCAATTTTTTACAAAAAACTATTGACTGATGACAAACATGATGGTATAAAGTATGTACATACTTTTGGGAGGTGTAATGTGATTCGTAATCTCAGTGATTTTTATTCACGAATTAATTTATGCTATAAAGAACTTGATCCCTATTTCTCATATGACCAATCATTTGAAATCATTGCTGTAATGCTCACTATAGCATGGATTAAAGATAATAAAAATTATTGTGATAGTACATTCCTGATTGAGAGATGCGATGAAAAAGGATTTGTAGATAATTTAACAAAGGCACTTATAAAATTTGAGAAAGAGCATGGGGAATTTCAAAATGCACTTACAGAACTAATAAATAATGCCATTAACTATCCTGATATTAATATAAATAAAATACTCAGAAATATATATGAACTGATATCTGAAATGCATTTAGATAAGCATATGGTGAAATCCGTATTTCAGCTGATTTTGTCTTCAGAAGCTGAGTTTAATAGAAGCAATGATACTCCCGATTCTGTTATTGAGCTTATATATAGACTCGTTGATATAGACAAAGTAAGGGATATGGCCGTTTACTGCTGTGGATGTTCTAAAATTGCTATTACCTTTTCTGAAAATATAAGGAAGACTTCAAGTAAGCAATTACCTTATTACCATGGAGAAGAGATCGTTCTTTCTTCAACTCTGGTTTCAAAGCTGTTAATGATAATTTTTGAACTTAGGAACTCTAATATTGTGAATAGAGATGTATTATTGCCGGAAGAAAATCTGAAAAATGGTTCGGAATATGATTTAGTTATATCAGATATGCCTCAAAGTTCATATTCAGAAGAAAATTCTTTTAATCATGATTTTCGGCTGAAATATGGAAAACCAGTCAAAAATAGTGCGGAATGGGCCTTTGGGCAAAATGTCATATATAATATGAACTCTAATGGAATTGGAATATTAATCGGGACCAAAGGGGCATTGGTTAGAGGAAGCGAATCAGAGATTAGAAAGAATATAATTAATGATGATTTAATTGAATGCATAATTACTCTGCCAAATAGCTTGTATGAAAAATCCAATCTGGGTTCAGAAATTATTATCTTAAACAAAAATAAGTCGCATGAAAGAAGAGACAAAATACTTTTCATAAATGCCAGCCAAAATTCAATTAAAATCAATAGAATGCAGTATGCCATTCCAATGGAGAGCATTGATGAAATAGCGAAAGCTTATAAAGAAGGCATTGAAAAAAAACATTTCAGTATGTTTGTTGACATTGGTAAGATTAAGGACTTTGGATATAGAATAAATCCGATTGAATATCTTGATTTTGATGCCGTTAAAAAATCGTTTTTAGATACAGTCTTATTGAAAGATATAGCAGAGGTTAAAAGAGGGCTTAACGTCAAAAATGAGGATGTTTGCAAGGACAATTCTGAGGGATATTTATGCCTTAATATAAAAGAAATAGAAAATGGGAGAGTAAATTATGATTCAGCCGTAACATTTCAGCATGTCAAAAGGGAATGGGTGGGAAGATATGATATTAAGCCAAATGACATCCTGGTAACATCAAAAGGCTGGAGTCTGAAATTTGCAATTGTGGAGAATGAATTTAAGCCTTCTTTAATTAGCTCCAATCTTACGATTATACGTGTAGATCAAAAAAGATACAATCCCTATGTTCTTTTTGAATTTTTTCAAAGTGAAATTGGTATGAAGATGATTAATGGGATCCATACGGGCACCACAGTAAAAATACTTAATAACTCCCAACTCCAAAATTTTGAAATCCCCACATTTGGTATTGACGAAATGAACAGACTGGGAGAAAAGATTAAAAACAATAGAATGGAGTATATAAAGAGCATAAATGAAGCAAAAACAAAATTTGAGGAAAATAAAAAATCATATGTAGAAAAAATGTGGTCGCTTTTTCGCCAAAGCTGATTCATTTATCATTTGATTTACAGTATATGAAACAAATGATCATAAAAGTGGGGGAGAATAATGATAAATATATTTGTTTCCTATTGTCAAAAGGATAAAATCTTTGCCGATAATATTAATTTATATTTTAAGGATGAAGATATTTGTATACATCAAGATATTAGAGATATTAGTCAATGGAAAAGCATTCGTGAATACATGCAAAGCATCAGAGATATGGATTATGCTATACTGATTATAACTGATAATTACTTAAAGTCCTTTCATTGCATGTATGAGGTATTGGAAATAATGAAGGAAAAGGACTATCAAGACAGGATTTTTCCAGCAGTTGTAGAAACGAAGATTTATAGTGCTATTGGAAGAATACAATATATTACTTATTGGGAAGAAAAAAACACAAAACATCATTCTTAATATAGATGAATTTTTATGTAAAATAGCCGATATGAATAATCCGGTTATATCAGATATTAACGTTTCAATAGAGAATAAGCTTAGGGAACATTAGTAAATTTCTTATTGAACTTTGTATGCAATTAGTAAAAGAGAATAGTAGTTTCCAGGCCGAAATAGAAGACATAGATACAAGAACAGTAACTTATGAATTCTATAAAAACGGCAGCCATATCAGAATGTTAAAATTGTTCTAAGGAACTTGTTTTGGTGGAAAAGATAATAATCATTATACTCATGGCTTTCTATGTCCATGGTACAGAAAGCCATGTTTACAGAAGGGGCTGTAAAAGAAATATGGACAATCTATATACAGCCTTATCTGGAACTATAGCGGGTATTTGCGGTAATTCATCTTGTAAGAGCCATTTTAGAAGTTAAACTACTTCTTCAGCATTTCATATATATGAAAGTAAATCATACTGAGCATTGAATAAATTCCATTGCAGTAAATGCCGAACCGGTTTTAAACGGCATCATTTTTATGTGCTTAGGGTATACTGAATGTGATGTAATGTGGCTGGAAACAGACTGGCTTGGTCAAGCATCAGATAAGAAATAAATAAAAACAATACAGATCAAAAGGAGAGTTTATGCAATTTAAAGATTTAGATATTATGCCTGAAATTATAATGGCATTAGAAAAAGAAAGTTACGATATTCCTACACCAATACAGGAAGAGGCTATACCTGTTATATTAAGCGGCAGGGATTTACTTGGTTGTGCCCAGACTGGTACCGGAAAAACAGCTGCATTTGCCATACCAACCATTCAGCTGCTCAGCGAAGAAAAAGTGTCTCATCAGGAAAGACAAAATATAAGGGCCCTGATCGTAACACCCACCAGAGAGCTGGCTTTGCAAATTTATGAAAGTTTTAATACTTATGGAAAATTCACCAATTTAAATTGCTGTGTAGTCTTTGGGGGAGTATCTCAAAAGCCGCAGGAAGAAAATTTAAAGCAAAAGGTAGATATACTTGTGGCAACACCAGGAAGACTGCTGGACTTAATTGATCAAAAGATTGTAAATATTGAACATATTAAAATATTTATATTGGATGAAGCTGACCGTATGCTGGATATGGGATTTATTCACGATGTCAGAAGGATTATTGCTAAAACACCTTCGAAAAAGCAAACATTACTTTTCTCGGCTACGATGCCGCCAGATATAGCCAAACTGGCGGGTACGATTTTAAAGACTCCTGCGAAAATAGCAATCACTCCGGTATCATCAACAGTGGATACCATTGAGCAGTATCTGTACTTTGTTGATAAAAGTAATAAGAAGGATCTGCTTCTGCACATTCTGAAAGATAAAAACATAGCTTCAGCACTGGTATTCACTCGAACCAAGCACGGGGCTGACCGGCTTATGAAGCAATTATCAAGGAATAACGTAGTCGCCCAGGCAATCCATGGTGATAAGTCACAAGGAGCACGCCAGAGAGCATTAAGCAATTTTAAAGACAAAACATTGCGGATTTTGCTTGCAACAGATATTGCGGCAAGAGGAATAGACATAGATGAACTGACCCATGTTATTAATTTTGATCTGCCGGATACACCGGAGACGTATGTACATCGTATTGGCCGGACAGGCAGGGCAGGACTGGGCGGAACAGCAATATCCTTCTGTGATTTTGACGAAAAGGGACAGCTTAACGATATTGAAAAGTTGATTGGGAAGAAATTAACAGAAATAAAAGATCATCCCTACCCGTTAATGAACAACGTTCCAACGAAAAAGATTGTGCAGCCAAGAAGGGATACAGCAAAAGCACCGAAATCTCAAGTCAAACCCCCGAAGGATGCAATCATAAGATCAAAAAGATCACCTAAGACTGCTTCACTGAAATCGGGTGCATCGTCAAAGAGAGAGTCATTGTACACAGCTTCCATGGACAGCGCTTCATCATCAAAGAAGAAATATCGGATGACAGCAGATGGAACATTGAAAGAAAAAAGAAGTTATAATAAATTTTCAGTAAAGGACAAAAAGCGGTAAATCTTGACTCAAGACACTCTGATATTTGCTTTTTTTGTTAAGACAGCCATGATGTATTACAGTCCATTGAACATTAAAAATGTGAGTTATTAGCAAAGGAGATTGCCATGCTAAAACAAATCGAAAACAGAAGAAGCGTCCGTAAATATCTGGATAAGAAAGTTGAAAAAGAAAAGCTTGTTAAACTATTGGAAAGTGCCAGATTAGCGCCTTCTGGAAGCAATACGCAGCCCTGGACGTTCCTTATCATTGAATCGGAGGAAACGAAAGAAAAGCTTTCAATTGCCGATCATCATCAAAAATGGATGATGACAGCCCCCATATTTATTGTGTGCGTAGCGGATATTCGCTGCCGTATTTCCATGGAGACCAAAGTCAGACTGGATGAGAGAAGCCCTGAACAAGAGCTTAAGCAAATTATTCGAGACACAGCAATTGCAATGGAACATATATTGCTTGAAGCGGAACATCTGGGTCTGGCGACCTGTTGGACAGCCTGGTTTGAGCAAGATGCTGTCAGGCCTATTCTGAATATTCCGGATGATAAGTATGTGTGCGGAATCATTACGCTGGGATATGGAGATGAGACACCAAAACAGCGACCGAGAAAAGCGATGGATGAAATTGTAAGATATGAGAAATGGTGATGAGACTGTTGAAAATCTAAACCACCTTAAACAGTAGATCGTTCTTTACTTTTATAGATTTTTATTCTGATATAAACAGTGTTATTGATTAATTTATTCTCATATTGTTCCTGTAATTGAAGAAAGGGGTAAGCCCAACCGAAAACAGTAATCATTTTCTGTACTGGCTTACCCTTTTCTATTAAGATTTTATAGCCCAACGTAATTTTGCACACCGGGCACGGCCATTGGAATTGCATTCAGCTGCTGATGGCCGGATCGCTTCTGGAGCTATTTCTCTATAGATCCCTTCTCGATAGAAGCGTTGAAAGGACTTTTTAACGAGACGGTCCTCGCCGGAATGAAACGTAAGGATAGCAACCCGCCCTCCTTCAGCCAGGGCAGCAGGAAGTTTTTCTAAAAATTCATATAACACTTCAAATTCATTATTCACATCAATCCGCAACGCCTGAAAGCATCTTTGACAGGATTTTTTGATTTCATTATTTCTGTCTTTTTCCGGAATGAATTTCAAAGCATCTTTAATAATTTGCTGGAGCTGATTTGTTGTTGTAATGTCTGTTCCTTTTTTTATTGCAGAAATAATGGCAAGGGCGATTTCTTCGGAATGAGGCTCGTCCGCATTTTCCAGGAGCATACCGTATAATTCCTCGTGGGAAATAGTTTTAAGACGATCCGCTGCAGAGATGCCTTTTGATGGATTGAGCCGTAAGTCTAATGGCCCCTCTGTCTTAAAAGAAAATCCTCTTTCAGGATTGTCTATTTGCATGGAAGAGACACCCAAATCTGCTAGTATAAAATTCAATGGTCCCGATTGGGACGTTATTTGATCAATATTGGAAAAGTTTGTTTGCTTGATTGTTAAAATTTCCGGACCATAACCTAAGCGCTCCAAACGCTCCCTTGTTCTCGGTAATTCGATAGAATCCACATCAGTAGCATACAAGTGCCCCTTTGAATTAAGACATTTAAGCATCTCTAACGTATGTCCGCCATAGCCTAAGGTTGCATCCAATCCAGTTTGTCCGGGAGTGATTTGTAAGAACTCTAATATTTCTTTCACGCAAATAGAACGATGCATACCGGCAGGAGTATTTCCTTTTTGAATGACCTTTGCCACAGCATCAGCATATAACTCCGGCTGCAGTTCCTTGTATTTATCTTTAAAGGCTTTTGGGTGAGTACCCTTATACCTGGGGCGGCGCTGATGTTTTTGTTCTTGATTATCCATTCTTGCTTTCACCTCTTTAAATATCTGTTTTTAATGTATGATTCAAAGCGCCTGAGAAACTGACGGCTTTGAATATTCCTATAGATTATATGATATCAAATGCAAGTCATAATAGCAAACCCATAATAAAAGAATCTGTATGAAAAATCAAGCCTGCAGAGAAAGGAAGAGAATGGTTTTTATTGCATTGAACGGCATCCTCATGTAAAATGGGTTAGCATGTAACTTATCAAAAATTGAGCGATCCTTTTTGATATGATCCAGTTTTTGAATTAAAGGAGAGGCTTAGATATGGATATTAGAAGTTTTCGTAATGATATAATCAGTGAGGATATTGTAAAGGCACTTCGTGGCCTGGAGTATGATATACCTACAGAAGTTCAGGCCAGAGTTATTCCGACTGCTTTAGAAAAAAATGATCTGATTGTCAAAGCACAGACGGGAAGCGGAAAGACTGCCGCATACGCAATTCCAATATGTGAATTAATTGAATGGCTTGAAAATAAGCCGCAGGCGCTTATTTTGACGCCAACAAGGGAACTGGCTGTTCAGGTAAAAGAGGATTTTACCAATATAGGCAGATTTAAACGAATAAAAGCAGCGGCAATCTATGGAAGACACCCATTTTCTATGGAGAAAGCAGAGCTGAAACAGAAAACACATGTAGCCATTGGTACACCGGGGCGTGTCATGGATCACATAAAAAAAGGAACATTACCTTTAAGTATGATCAAATGCTTAGTAATTGATGAAGCTGACCGAATGCTGGATATGGGGTTTATTGAACAGGTAGAAGCAATTATGAATGAACTGCCCGGGGAACGGATGACAATGTTGTTTTCCGCTACCATGTCCGATGAAGTAAAACGCATATCATCAAATTATATGAGAAACCCTGTCAATATAGATGTCAGCGAGTCTGGTATCACGACAGCCGATATTGATCATTTTCTTTATATAACCGATGAAGAAGATAAATTTAAACTACTTACTGATGTTACGATTATGGAAAATCCGGATAGCTGCATCATCTTTTGCAGCACAAAGGACCGGGTGGATATGGTATGCAGCCGTTTGCAGGATTTAGGATATCCCTGTAATAAAATCCATGGCGGAATGGAACAGGATGATCGGTTATCTGCAATGAAACGTTTTAAAAGGGGAGAGTACCGCTATTTAGCAGCCACAGATTTGGCAGCAAGAGGGATCGATATAGAGAATATTTCTCTGGTTATAAACTATGACATTCCTCTGGATGAGGAAAACTATGTCCATCGTACAGGGAGGACAGGACGTGCAGGGCAAAAAGGGAAGGCCATATCCTTCGTGGTAACAGCACAAACCAGATATTTGCATGACATAGAAGAACTGATCGGATTTAAAATTCAGGAAAGAACGAAACCTGCCAAGGAGGAAGTAAGCAATCAGAAGCCTTCTTTTGATGAAAAAGTGAATACGGCTCCTCAGATTAAAAAGATGAAAAGTGATCAATTGAATAAAGAAATAATGAAACTACGTTTCAATGGCGGAAAGAAAAAGAAGCTCAGAGCAACAAATTTTGTTGGAGTCATATCCAATCTGGAAGGTGTTGAGGCAGAGGATATTGGAATCATAAGTATTCAAGATACCCTTACCTATATAGAAATACTAAACGGTAAAGGCCCATTGGTACTGGAAGCTATGAAAAATACAACGATTTGCGGTAAGCTATTGAAGGTTACAAAGGCAATGGATAAGATTTAAAAGGTTCTGCAAGTAGATAAAAGATCCCCCTGCCTTTCAGGATCGGAAGGACAGGGGGATAAGATACTCGCTTGTAAATGAATGAATCGTACAAGGAGCGATGCCTTAAAAGCTTATCTAATTAATTTTACTGCAAAAACCGGTTCTTAATCTGTCTTGCCACCGGTAGATAATCCTGTGGATGAAGTTCGTGTCCGGCCCCTTCCATTGTATAGAGGACTGAGTCCGGGATGGTTTTTGCCAGCATTACTCCGTGTATATAGGGAATGACCACATCTTCCGTACCATGAATGACCAGTGCAGGAATTTGAATTTCAGAAATCCGGCCAAGCTCGTTACCGGTTACCTGGGCACAGGAATGATTGATGCGGCTGGCATAGTTGGCAGCTCTTTCAATATCCGTCTTGATCATATCCCTGATGTGCTCCAAATCCTTTGGCCGGCTGCTTTTGTTGGTAACCTGCCATTGGCTGATTGTGTACTCTATGAGTTCCTCATTATTGACCGGAATTTTTTGCCCAAATATGGCAAAGAATTCATTCACTTCATCTGAAGAATAAGGCAGATTCTCAGCACCTTCCGCAAAATACATGGAGGACAGCAGTACAATGCCGCAAACACGATCAGGATGGCGCAGTGCTGTCATTTGTGTCAGCATACCGCCCATAGACATTCCCGTAATAACTGCTTTTTTGATATTGTAGCCATCCAGTACCACGATTGTATCATCAGCCAGCTCCTCGAAAGTATATTCCGGTTTTCCGGGAGGATAAGACGTTGATTTACCTGTATCCCGATTGTCATAGCGGATTACAAAAAATCCCTCTTCAGCCAATCGTTCACAAAAAGGTGTTTCCCACCATATCATAGAGCTTACTGCGCCCATAATTAAAAGAATTGGCGGATCATCCGGATTACCGAAGCTTTCCGTGTAAAGTGAAACTTGGTCAGACGTTACTGTTTTAATCATAAAAACACTCCTTTAAGAAGAAACGTAAAAGTACAGACATATAGCTGCCTGTACTGATAATCGGAAAAGTCTGTTTTATCAATTCATAAAATACAAATCAAATAACACCCCCCCTTTAATAGCAGGGAAGCAATTGTACTGATACGTATTATAAAAGGCATCACGTATGGACAGACCAATCCCGATTATTCTGTTAATTGGTACTTTTTTTATCGGGATAAAATCAACACACGCAATTCCTCCATTCAAATAAGATAGTCAAAGAATAACATGAAAGATGCTAAATATCAACGGATAAATAAATAATTTCCTTCCGACGAAGGGATACAAGACCGTCTGACCGGGCTTCTTTTCCGGGCACACATATTTAAAACCTTTGAATACTGTATTCAGTTTGCCTATGGTGCCATTCAAAAAGAATCAGCAGATCTGCGAATCAATTCATCACGGTCAAGGATCAGATACCCATTGTCTTTTTTGTCCAATATCCTGTCAGTACATAGCTGGTTCAGCAGGCGGAACATATGCCTGTAACTCATACCTATTGAAGAGGACACATCTGTCAGCACGTCATTGAATACGTTATTATGCGAAGACTCTAAAATGTAGGAGCATAAACGTTCCTCTCCGGAATACAGGGCAGTGAACACATAATTTTTTGAACTGTACAATAGTTTAATAGAAAGTTCACTTCCAAGCCTGTTTAAAAAGGCAAGATTGTTTTTTAAATCAACGGCGTATTCTTTATAAGGTAATGCAATGCATTCAAAATCGGTTATAGCGATAACACTGGTTGCCGCAATCGAGGCATTGGTCATTAATTCAATGTCACCTATAATTCCATCGGAAATGTAATAGCACAAAACTAAATCTTTTCCGTTTTTTGCAATGGTACAAACCTTGGCCCTTCCTTTTACAACAATTAAAAAATATGAAATTGGCATTCCTTCATTAAAAATGGTTTCACCGGCTTTAAACCTCAGGCATAAGCCTGCATCCAGAATCATATTTTTTATACCATATCCTTCTAATCTCTTAAGATGCTCATTTTTCAAACGGCTGCTTTGCATTTATGTCCTCCCCCGGGTTATACAGAATTTATCATATTATCAGTATGACATATGTCCTATGGGAATGTCAATTTGTATTATACAATGGCCTTACGGAGGTGATTATATGTATAATATACTATCGTTATTAACGGGATTAGTTATTGCAGTGATGGTTGCGGTCAACGGCAGGCTTACTCTTCTATGGGGGGTTTTTGGTGCGGCAGCAATCATTCATGTCATAGGCGCTGTATTTGCATACATACTTTGCAGGCTGACAAAGAAAAAGATTGCCGTAAAGAAAAATCTGCCGGTCTGGTTGTATCTGGGCGGGGCTATTGGTGTTTTGACCACAGTTTTTAATAATTTTGCCTACGGGAAAATCAGCTTGACCAGTATCGTAGCCCTGGGGCTGTTTGGCCAGACGGTAACTTCACTGTTAATTGACTGTCTGGATCTCTTTGGCATGAAAAAGCATTTATTCAGAAAGTCATCTGCTTTTGGTCTCATTTTTTCGCTGGCCGGTATTTTTGTAATGCTGGACAATTCCGTGGATACAGCACTGTATGCGGTACTCCTTTCTTTCTGTGCAGGAATTACAATCGTCCTTTCACGGACAGTAAATGCGAGACTGTCACGGCACAGTGGGGAGCTGCAGAGTTCATTCATAAACCATGTTATAGGGCTTCCGATTGCAGTTGCAATCGCAGCCATTTTTGGAAAAAGCAATATATCATTAATCCTTCAGGCACCTTTGCCGGATCTGTGGATTTATTTGGGAGGGGTACTTGGTGTGTCCGCCGTATATTTGTGTAATGTAACGGTTCCTAAAGTAACTGCATTCCGGTTGACGCTTTTAACGTTTGTGGGCCAGGTGTTCATGGGAATTGCAATTGATATATTCACAAAGATTGAATACCCAGAAACAACATTGATCGGAGGAGTGCTGGTTGCCGTCGGAATCGTTATAAACATGATATATGAACAGATTTTGTGCAGCAAGGAGAGTAAGAGTAAAAAGTACTGGGAAGAAATGAATGACCTTAAAAGGAATTACCAGAATCATCTCTTGGAACTTGCAAATAAACCGATGCCCTCCCCTCCTGCTGCTGTATTTGAAACACGCCTGAAAGGCGGAATCTGCTGTCCTTATTGCTGGACGGCACAATCCTCCAATCGAAATTTTTGTCATGGTTATAAGTGCAATGCCAGATTTGTCTTTGAGGATGAGCCGGATGAATCATAAAATAGAAACAAAGGAAGCGGGCATAAGACTTTTAAGTTAAGGTCCTGAAGGTTGTTTTAAGGAAGAGTATAAGTTGCATCCACAAGTATGTTTGATAGAAACATATTCCGGCACCACAGGGCAGATTCAGCGGGCATCTTTTTGGGTATTCCATTGTGTCAACAGATCCTGCAATTACACAATTTTTCCAGAACCCACATATGATAAAAGGAACAGAAAATTTTAAGGAGGATGATGGGGAAATGTCCTGTCAATCAGAACCTTTAACAATTAAAAGCCCAGGTAATATAAGCGGCTTATCTTTATCACATAGTCCGAACCAAATCGATATAGAATTTGAACGTCTCATGGATTACATTAAAGAAAAAGACGTTTTTGAAATGACGGAAGCTGTTAAACAGAATTTAAGACACTTCAGTGCGACAGATAACCGGCTATATACCAGTTCCATAAATTTTATTAATCTGCATAAGCTTTGGGGGACTTATTACCCGGAAAAGGGAGATTTTGAACTTGCAGAAAACAGGGCCCATGCACTTGTTGAACACAGGGAAGATTTTGAATGGCTTTATAATATTCTTAAAGACTACCGCTCAAAACGAATACTTGTTAATATACTTTGTTACTGGCTTATGTCGGATACTAAAAGAATTGGGCAGATATATGAAAAAACATTCAGCCAATATTTTGACCTTGATATTGTAAAATGTGATGAAAATGAGGTGTTTGTGGATATCGGGGCATATATAGGAGATACCGTTGTTAATTACTCAAAGGTTTTCGGAAAAAACTGCTATAAAAGGATGTACTGCTATGAAATAGTACCTGCCAATATAGAATATATAGAAAAGAATGTGGAGCTCTTTAAGCTTGACGATGTAATTATTAGAAAAAAGGGCGCAAGCAATAGAAACGGTACGATGTATCTTTCTTCCAACGTTTTATCTTCCATAAGCCAGTTGTCTGATAAGGGAGCCATAGCTGTTCCAATTACAAAAGTAGATGATGATATAGAAGAAAACGTGACCTTTATTAAAATGGATATTGAAGGCGGAGAAGAGGAGGCCCTTTTAGGCTGTCTGGCAAAAATAAGGGAAGGCCATCCAAAGTTCGCTCTAAGCATATACCATAATCACAAAGATATTTGGAAATTGGCCCGCATCATTTATGATGTGGATCCTTCCTACAACTTTTATATACGCTATTATGGATCTACAATATTCCCGACCGAATATGTTCTGTATGCAGTTTAGAATATCTCTTAAGCCAACATAAATCAGTGTGGAAATTAATTTGTGCTGAGGCCGGCGACAGGACTTGCTGGTGGGGTCATCACTATCATATTCTTTCGGAGGAGCGTCACATTTTGTGAAGCTCCTTATTTTTATGTTGTTCAGGAGGATTTTATTGGAAACTGATTTCACAGTCTTATGGGAGATTTTTTGCTCTCGCTTTTGATAAAATGTATTTTTTGACGGGAACTTGGTGCGGAAGATCGCAGGCAAAGCAGATTATTATTTGTTAGAATTGTAGATTAAGAGAATAGGGATACAGCCCTATACTTTTAATTCGAAATCAGATATAATAAAGGCTGGCATTTAACACAGTCCTCAATACGGAGGTTTTATATGGAAAAACATCGCATATTTACAACCAGTGTTTCAAGTGTGTATCCTCATTATGTGGCTAAAGCTGAAAGAAAAGGCCACACAAAAGACGAGGTGGATGAAATCATATGCTGGCTGACCGGATATAGCCAGGATGAATTAGAGGTTCAATTAGAAAAAGACGCGGATTTTGAAACCTTTTTTTCAGAAGCTCCGGCTTTAAATCCATCAAGACTTTTAATTAAAGGCGTTATCTGCGGCATACGGGTGGAGGATATGGAAGATACCCTAATGCGGGAAATTCGTTATTTGGATAAATTAGTAGATGAGTTGTCAAAAGGCAAGAAAATGGATAAAATTTTGCGCCATTAAAATTTGAAAAATATTCTGTTTCAGCATAATGGAAAGCAGGGGTTTTGATTAAAAAATCATCTATATAAGGAGAGGATAACATGAAGAAAAAGTTTGCATTTTTACTGATGGGAAGTCACTATGATCCGGAGGTGCATCAGGCTTGTTTTGAAACAGAAAAGCAGGTCAGTTATGTTTTTACTGTCAGAAATTTTAAAGAGGCTTGTGATAAGCTTGTCTTTTTAGAAAGAGAAGGCGTTGGGGCGGTGGAATTATGCGGAGCGTTTGGAGAAGAAGGCGCACAAAAATTGATTGAACTTACAAACAATAAAATAGCCATAGGTTATGTCACCCACAAGCCGGAACAGGATCATTTGTTTTCTGATTTTTTCTCCAGATTTGGTTGAAGCAGGCGGATGCAGCTTGTATGTGTATGACAAAGCCAACAAGGTTAATTATATCGCCAGGGAAGGAAAAGAAACAGGCTGTTCTGCAGTATCCGGACCTATGCCAATGTCAGTCTGGCCCGTGACGGCGTGCGTCCTGCTTTAAAGCTTAATTCAGAGCTGCAAAGCAGGCATTTGTAAACGTTATGGGATATAATAAGTATAGGGTAAGGACTTCCCATTGAGGAATCAGGCGGTTTTAAAGGCCTGTTTTTTAATAACATAATTTTTGCCGGGGAATCACCAGTTTCATAAGAACTTTTTTATTCTTATGTCATGTGGAATCCATAACACTGATGACATGAATAACGGTCAAACTATAAGAAAAATATAATGGAAATGTGTTGAATTTGAGGGCATGAGGGTGAAAACCTTCATGTCCTTTCTATAGAAACATATGGATTCTTCATCTCACATAAATTAATATATCCCATTATTAGCGTTGTACTTTAGCAGCAATTTGAACGGTCCATAACCTGGGGAAAACTATTTTTCTTTACGAAATCCAAGACTGGTACTATAATGCTCCTATAATAGAAATTTAGCAAGGAGGAAAAAAATGAAAAATGAACTACCTTATTTCACTATTGAAAATTCATTTGGCGGAAATCAAAGCTGGTTCCGGGATCCTATGATGCATTTAGGCGGCTGCGGAGCTGCCGCTGCATGTGATTCCTGTATTAATATGGCACTTCATGACAATAAAGCCCACCTGTATCCCTATGATATCCAACGGCTTGACAAGAAAGATTATATAAAGTTTTCTAAAGTAATGAAACCGTATCTCAGTCCCCGTATGCATGGAATTGATACGCTGGATATATTTATAGATGGGTTCTATGAATATTTAAAAGATGTGGGAGACGAGGATATCCGGCTGACAGGCTGTCCGGGAGAAACTCCGGTAAAGGAAGCGGCCAGAAAAATAATCAGTCAGATTGATAACGGAATCCCCATTCCTTTTTTGCTGCTGCAGCATAAAAATGTTAATTTTAAAGATCTGGTCTGGCACTGGTTCATGCTTGTGGGATATGAAGAATTTGAGAATGAATTTTACGTAAAGATTGCAACTTATGGAGAGTTTCACTGGCTGTCTTTTCATGAATTGTGGGAGACCGGCTTTAGCCGCAAAGGCGGAATGATATTGATTGACTAATAAAAAAGCCGGAGCAGCGTTTTCCGTCGGAAGTTGGATGACCCGCCTAAGCCAGCGGATTGCTGCGGGTAGCTTTGTGAGGAGAATAACAAAAGAAGATCATGATAGAAAAAAGGATTTATGAAACGGAAAGATTAGTTCTCAAAATACTGGGGACATCTTCGGCGCACATGGTTTTAGATTATTATCTGAGGAACAGGGATTTTTTAAGAGAGTGGGAACCTGTCAGAAGTGAGAGGTTTTATACGAAGGCATACCATGAAGTACAGCTTAAAAACGATCTGTTTCAAATACAAAATAAGAACTTATTAAGATTGTGGATTTTTAAAAAGACTGATGAGAACAGGATTATCGGGTCGATTGGTTTCAGTAATATTGTGCGGGGAGCTTTTTTATCCTGTTACCTTGGCTACAAATTGGATCAGGATGAGATCAATCGGGGCTATATGACGGAGGCAATTAAAAAAGGAATTGATATTGTATTCAACCAATACGGATTGCATAGGATAGAAGCCAATGTAATGCCCAAAAATAAACGTTCTTTGAGAGTGACTGAAAAGCTGGGGTTTTACAATGAAGGAATCGCTCACAAATACTTAAAGATCAACGGGATATGGGAAGATCATGTCCATATGGTTTTATTGAATGATAAAGTTTAGAAGAGACATTACCTGATTTCTAAAAGTTCTGGTTTCTTAATGTTAAATCTGCTATTTGTTCCCGGAGATATTTTCCAATCATTTCCACCCATATTAAAATACCCTGATAGACAAACAAAATCATTTTTTTGTGTTCTGCCATCAGGGTATATTTATTTTTTGAAACACAGGTTTAAGGCTGATGGAATCAGCTGTTTTTATATAAATCCCATATAAAACTGATTGATATGATCCCATATGGAGAGAAAATGCCATGGAAAAATTGCTAAAAATCTGCATATTTAAAAAAATGCCCATCTTTGCAGGGAATAAAATATTTGTTATAATAAAAATTGCCATGTTTCCGGATGCCATAACGCCGTATACATGGAGAAGTTTAGTCAATGGGATATTCGCAATGACCAAGGGTCACTGCACACCCCGCTTCATCGGGCATAACCGCATAGATGCTGTCGCAGCATGTCAGAAGGGGCTTGCACCTTTACTTGATGAGGTTAAATGAAAACAGAAAGAGGAACAGGGATGAAAAAGTCTTCTAAATTATCAGTTCGGATGTTTCTTCTCCTTCTGCTGTGCGTGGTCATGCCTCTGGCAGGGGTCTGTATTTACGTACGGGTCAGTATGGAACATTTTATCCAGGAAAAACTGAGTGAAAAAGTCATTCAGAACATCTCAAGGGGAGAACGGAATATCTGCGATAATCTACAGAACATAGCCGCTCTGACCAATGTCTTTGTGTATGACGAGGAGCTGCAAAGGCGCATAACAGATCCCAATACCTCGGAATATGACAATACCAAGTACTTTGACCAGATGGTACATAAACTGAGCATTGCCAGCGGGTTTGATTTTGTTCAGGATATGAAGATTCTCCTGTTTGACGATTACGACAGGATTTACTCCAACTGGAGCATGAATTATCAGGATTACCAGTTTCTACTGGATCAGGATTGGGTGAAAAAGAGCAGGGAGAATAACGGGCATATTGTTTGGGCCATGTTTAATCCGGCCTATATCATTGGTGAACAGAAAGACCAGACCTATATTTCCCTGGCAAAATCTCTTCTTAAGGACTATACCACAGGAAACGTCATAGGAACTCTTATTATCAGCATTGACCAGAAAAAATTCAGCGACCTTTTGATGGAATACGCCTATGCAGGCGATATAGCATATGTCTGTGTGGGAGAAGGAACCGTACTTTTGCAAAATGACACCAGGGGACTTATTCATGAGGAGGATTTAAGGCACCTGTACCGGGAGACGGCGGAGAAAAAAAGCGGGAACTTACGGTACCAGACCGGAGGAGGGAATTTTCTCATCAGCTATTACACCATACCAAAGCCCTGGGTGTTTAACGAACAGCAGATGAAGGTCTTTCACTTTACCAATTATCAGGAAGTGACCAACCAGATGGAATTGATCGGGTTCCGGATGAACGTGACCCTACTGATCGTCATATGCGCGCTGATTTTGATCCTGTATTTATCCATCAGGATGCTGGTAAAGCCCATTGTAAAACTCAGCGGCCAGATGGAAAATTATACGCTGGACATGGATTTAAAGGATATTGATATGGAGCGGTCTGACGAGATCGGCAGGCTGAACCGTTCCTTCCGGCAAATGTCCGTGAACATCAGCGGTTTGTTTGAACAGCTTAAAAATGAGCATGAGGTAAAGGAAAAATACCGGTATGAGTCCCTTCGGGCACAGCTGAATCCCCACTTTCTGTTTAATACCCTGTCAACCATCCGCTGGATGGCGATTATCAGAGGGGCGGATAATATCGTAGACGGCATTGACGCCCTTGCCCATATATTAAAATACAGCATGAGCAGGGAAAACTGTCTGGTAACGGTGGCGGAAGAGGTGGAGAATATCAGAAACTATCTTTATATCCAGAACTGCCGTTATGGAAACCACTGCAGGCTGGAAATCGATCTGGAAGAAGATATCATGAATTTAAAAACAGCTAAATTTATCCTTCAGCCCATTGTGGAAAATGCCATTATCCATGGATATGACAAGGATAGGGAAGAAATCCTGATCCGGATTTACGGGTTTACGGAGGAGGGCAGCCTTAATATCTATGTAGAGGATGACGGAGTGGGCATTTCCCCTAATGTCATCAGGCAGTTTGAGGCCTCCCGAAAGGGCAGGGTAAAGGAGAGCAAGCTGACAGGTATCGGAATCAAAAATGTGGACGAGTATATCCGGATTACATTTGGCAATGAATATGGGCTGACCATAGAAAGCCTTAAAACCCGGGGGACGGTGGTATTGTTCACCCTTCCGGTAATCAGAGAGGAGAAAACAGGGGATGAAGAGGGTAATGATTGTGGATGATGAGGTTTTGGTGCGCCTGGGAATCCAGTCATTGATCAAATGGGAGAACCATGGATACCGGATCGTCTGTGACGCATCGGACGGGGCAGAGGCGCTTCAAAAGATCAGGCAGTACCAGCCGGATATCGTTCTCACGGACTTAAAGATGAGCCCAATGGATGGCTTTGAGCTGATTTCAGAGTGCAGGGAAAAGTATCCTCACATCCAGTTTATTGTCTTAAGCAGCTATAATGATTTTGACAACGTAAGAAGTGCCATGAAAATGGGGGCTTTTGATTATGTTTTTAAATTGACGGTAAAGCCGGAGGAGCTGCTGAAGGTCATGGATGAGGCCGCTTCCCTTGGGAAAGGGACAGAGACGGCCCAGGAAACCACTTCCCTGGCTGAAAGGAATTTAGAAGTCATAAAAAAGGGATTGTTTAAAAGGATCTTAAACTCAGAAACCTTTTTAAATAAATATTTGGAGGAGCTGACAAAGCTGCCTCTTGCCATAAGCTTTGACCGGCCCTTCTGCATTCTCTCCGTTACCATCGATGATTTTAAGGTGGTGAGAAAAAAAGGGGATTTCATGGATTTGGAGCTTCTGATCTTTACCATGGATAATATCCTTGGGGAGCTGTTTGGACGCCATCACCGGGCGGAGGTGTTCCAGTATGGGGAATATGATTTTGCCGTGGCCGTAAACCGGGAAGAAGGTCAGGACCATCAGGCCTTTTTTATGTCAATGGAAAAGGAGTTTGGAATCTTTGCCAGCTGTGCCAGGCAGTATTACGGTCTGGAGGTGAGCGGAGCATTGAGCAGGGAACGTACGGGAATCCAGGGGTTAAAAGATGCCGTTGCCCAGAACCGGGATACCCTGAAAATGCGCTTTTTTTCGGAGCCTGGAAAACTTCATCCATATGAGAAAACCATCAGGGAAAGGGCTGTCCTTCCTCCTGAATTTCACAGCTCTGTTGTAGAGGGGCTGGCAGCGGAACACGATTTTTACGGGATCAGAAAATTCATGGAAGAATATTTTTGTTTTTTAAAAGAAAAGAACCGGTGGGAGCCGGAGGAAATCCGCTATTTACTGAGAAAGACTTATGGAGCTCTGGCCGCTTCCTTTGCCCGCAGCAAAGCTGACATCGACATGTTTTTAGATAAAAACGGAATAAATATGGAGACTTCCATCAATGATTATACGTATCTGGAAAAAATCAGGCAATCAATATTAGAGCTGGTGGAGCAGTATAAAAAGGAGTATGAATCAAACAGCGGCAGGATATTGCGAAAAGAGGTTGCCGAGGCAAAGAGCTTTGTCAGAAGCCATATGAAGGAAGAACTGCAGGTTGCGGACATTGCTGCCATGGTGAACATGAGCGGAAGCTATTTTTCTCACGTATTTAAAAAGGAGGAAGGGATCAGCTTTTTGGAATATGTATACCGGGTGAGAATGGAGCATGCCAGATACTTACTGGAAAGCAGCGATTTAAAGGTAAATGAGATCGCGGATGAGGTTGGGATTGTTAATCCCAATTATTTCAGCACACAGTTTAAAAAGAGTGTGGGGCAGTCTCCTTTGGAATACCGCCAGGCACGATTGAAAAAGACAGAGGAAAATAGCAGGATTTGAAAGAAAAACAGCAGGATTTGAAAGAAAAACAGCAGGATTTTAGAGCATTGACAAAAAAGAGGAATCAAGAGAGCCGTAAATCGAAAAAATTGGAAGAAAGACAGCAGGCAGAGAGATATCACTTGCCTGCTGTTTTTGCTATAGTATAGTCAGTTGTTATAGTTTAAGCATGCCATTCATTATCTGGCGGATAGAATATATCTCCGAAAGGCATATGTGGGAACTAAATCAAAATTATTGGAGGAAGATACAATGAGAAAGTGGAAAAAATTAGGGGCACTTGGCATGGCATCTCTCATGGCAATGTCAGTGCTGGCCGGCTGTCAGAGCGGCCAGAAGACGGAACAGGTGACTACGTCGGCAGAGACAGCAAAAACGGAAGGAGCAAAAACAGAGGAGCCAAAAGCAGGTAACGGAGAACCTGTGGTTTTGCGGATGTGGGGAGGCGTTCCGGCTGAAGCCGGGCCTCAGGCGGTTTGCGACAACTTCAACCAGCTGTACAAGGATAAAGGAATTCAGGTTGAGTACGAGCGGTTTGTAAATGATGATACAGGAAATTTAAAATTGGAAACCAATCTTCTCTCAGGAGACGGAGTGGATCTTTATATGACCTACACCACCGATGTCCTGACAAAGCGGGCGGATGGAAACATGGCGCTGGATCTTTCGGAGTTGATTGCCCGGGATGATTTCCAGCTGACAAAATATTTTGGAACTCTGGCCGAAGCATATTACATTAACGGGAAGCCTTATTCCATTCCCACAAAGCTGGATCAGTACGGAATCGTATTAAATCAAGACATGTTTGAAGCGGCTGGGATCGAAGTTCCCACGGAATGGACCTTTGAGGAATTCCGGGAGATAGCCAAAAAGCTTACTCATGGAGAAGGTCAGGATAAGGTTTACGGCATGTTCTGGAATTCCCAGCAGGATCTGACCTACCTTTTCAGCTATTTAGCAACCCAGACCAACGGCGGAGATCCAATGTATAAAAGTGACAAGGAAACCAGCTTTGACGATCCGGTGGTGCTTAAATCCGTTGAGCTGATCAATAATATGATGAATGTGGATAAAACATCTCCTACACATACGGATTCCGTAACCCAGAAGCTGTCCCAGGAAAGCATGTTCCTGACAGGAAAATCCGCCATGACGGTGGGACCGTGGATTGTAAGAAGCGTTAAAGATCAGGCCAGCTATCCTCATGACTTTAAGACGGCATTTGCTCCTTATCCGGTGGTGGAAGAGGGACAGAGAAAATACACCCAGGGCGGCTATGGAGATCATCTGTGCATTAATCCAAAATCCCAGAACATTGACGCTGCATGGGAATTTGCAAAGTGGTATGCAACCGAGGGAATGCTTCCTGTGGTAGAAGGCGGACGTGTGCCTGCTTCCAATACCTATAACGCCCTGGAAGTGACCGAGGCGTTTGTCATGGGAGCAGAGGATTATCTGGATGCAGAAACCACCCAGAAGATACTCATAACACCAGCCGAGAATTATGCGGTTCCATCCATTACCAATCATATTGCGGAGGTAAAGAAAATCGCAGTCGAGGAGCTGGAAGGTATCTTTATCGGAAAGCAGTCAGTGGAAGATGGAATGAAAAAGGCCAAAGCAAGGGCAGATGAGCTTTTGCAAAAATAATCAGAGGCAAAATTCCCGGGGATGCCGCAAAGAAAACGGCAGCCCCGGGGAAAAAAAAGAAACACCCTTCGGGTGTACCTGGATGCTCAAATATTTGAGAAAAAAAGAAGAAAGGAGGGAACCGCTGATCATGAAGAAAATCAGGCTTAGCAAACAGTTAAAAATAGATTTGACAGGCTATGCTTTCATACTGCCTAATATCATCGGTGTATGTCTTTTCACCCTGTTTCCCATGATCTTTTCCCTGATCATCAGCTTTACGGACTGGGATTATACCAAAGGGATCGGCAACTGGAACTTTATCGGACTTATAAATTTTGTCGAAATGTGGCAGGATGAATGGTTTACCAGTTCCCTGATTAACACCATAATTTTTGCGGTGGGAGTGGTGCCGGTGACAGTTTTCCTGGCACTGGTGCTGGCGGTCATCATCGATAAATACTGCGTTGCCAGACTTCCCATGAGGCTGGCGCTTTTTATGCCCTATATATCCAATATTGTGGCGGTTGCCATTGTATGGGTGATGATGTACTCCCCCTGGGGACCATTCACCCAGTTGGTAAAGTTCTTTGGGGTGGAAAACCCTCCCCAGTGGCTTGGAGACACAACCTGGGCTCTGCCGGCGTTGATGCTCATGACCGTATGGTCGGGAGTAGGATATGCCAATATGATCTATACGTCAGCACTTCAGGGGCTTCCCCAGGATGTGTATGAGGCTGCGGACATTGACGGAGCAAATGAAGTTCAGAAGTTTTTTAGGCTTACGATCCCGTTTTTGTCACCAACCACCTTTTTCCTGATCATTACAACGTTTATCACCTCCTTTCAGGTGTTTGCGCCCATACAGATCATGACAAGGGGCGGCCCAGGAACGGCCACCAATGTGCTGGTTTACTATATTTACACTTCAGCCTTTACCTTCTACAAGATGGGATATGCCTCCGCCATGTCGTGGATATTATTCTTGATTTTATTTGGTATAACCATGTTCCAATGGGCAGGGCAGAAAAAATGGGTCAGCTATTAGAGGAAACACCCTGCGGGTATACCTGTATGCCCAAAAGGCATGGGCTATAGAGAGGAAAGGAGGCGGATGGAATGAAAAAATATCAACGGATCATCTTAAGGGTCCTGTTTACCGTAGTCATAGGGGCTCTGGCTGTCTCCATGGTTACCCCGTTTTTATGGATGCTCTCAGCATCAATGAAGCTTCCGCTGGATGTCATGAAGCTGCCGATTGAATGGATACCAAAATATTTTTATCCGGATAACTACAAGAAAGTGTGGAATGTGGGGGGCCTGGCAGCAAGGGATTACCATTTTGGCCTGGCATACTGGAACTCCATAAAGATCGCCGTCATCAATCTGACGGGATCGGTGCTTACCAGCACACTGGCGGGATATGCCTTTGCCAAAATAAAGTTCAGGGGGCGAAATGTTCTGTTCCTGATCTATCTGGCTACCATGATGATCCCCAGCCAGGTAACGCTGATTCCCAAGTTTGTTATGTTCAACAAAATGGGGCTGACCGGAACTCACTTAACCCTCATCCTGCCGGGACTGATTACCATCACAGGCACATTTCTCATGCGCCAGTATTTTATGCAGATCCCCGATGAACTGAGGGAGTCGGCAAGGGTGGACGGCGCCCACGAGTTTCTCATTTGGTTAAAGATCATGGTGCCCATTGCAAAACCCAATATGGCGTCTCTTGCAATGGTGGTGTTCCTTTGGAACTGGAACAGTTATCTGGAGCCTCTGGTATTTTTAAGCGACTGGAGAATGTATACAATTCCCATTGCCCTTACGAATTTTATTGAAGAAAGTGTGACGGAATACAACCTGGTTATGGCGGCGGCAGCCTCTGCCCTGATTCCGGCTTTCCTCGTATTTTTGCTGGGGCAGAAGTTTCTTGTCAAGGGCCTGGTGGCCGGTGCGGTGAAAGGATAGGATTGAGAATATGAAATATATAACAGAAAATAAGAGGGAAATCCCTGTAATACGCGAAGTGGATGTGCTGGTGCTGGGCGGAGGCCCGGCAGGAATCGGGGCGGCGGTTGCGGCTGCAAGAGAAGGCGCAGTAACCATGCTTGCGGAACAGACGGGAGATGTGGGAGGAATTGCCACGGCCGGGCTTATGAGCCACTGGACCGGAAAAACCGAAGGTGGATTTTACGAGGAAATCTTAAGCCGTTCGGCAGAGCTTACCGGAGAGGGACGGCAGATCATCAATCCGGAGCGCTTAAAAACAGTTTTTCTCCGCATGCTTACGGAAGCAGGAGTTTGCCTGCGGCTGTATACCTTTGCCAGCGACGCCATTATGGAAGGAAATGTGATTAAGGGAGTGATCCTGGAAAGCAAATCAGGCAGAGAGGCTGTCCTTGCAAAGATCGTCATTGACGCCACAGGAGACGGGGATATAGCGGCAAAGGCCGGCGCTCCTTATTCTAAGGGAAGAGAAGGCGACGGCCTCATGCAGCCGGCTACGATCATGTTTAAGGTGGCAGGTGTAGAGGAGGAAAGAGGTGTTTTTCCTGGCGGTTTTGAAGAAAGCTTTGCCCTTCCTGACGGGGATTTACAGGAGCTTGGGAAAAGATATCTGCCCAGTCCAGCGGGTCATGTGCTCTTATACAAGACAACGCTTCCGGGAGTGGTTACCTGTAATATGACCAACTGCACCGGAGTGGACGGCACAAGTGTAGAGGATCTTACAAAGGCAACCCTGGTCTGCAGAGAGCAGATGGAGAAAATAGTAGACTTTCTTAGAAGATACGTTCCTGGCTTTGAAAATTGTTATATTATCAGCTCCGCCTCCCTGGTGGGAATCCGGGAAACCAGGCATTTTAAGGGAGAAGAGACCATTACAGAGCAGGATATACTGGAGGCGAGGATATTTGACAACTGGGTAGTGGCAAAGGCCAGCTTTAATTTTGACGTGCACAACCTGACCGGCAACGGCCTTGATGAAACCGGATGTCAAAAGCATTTCCCACAGACAAAAGGGTACACCATCCCATACGGCTGTTTTGTGCCTCTGGAAATTGACAATCTGTATCTGGCAGGAAGAAACATTTCAGGAACCCACATGGCCCATTCCAATTACCGCGTCATGCCCATCTGCGCCAATATGGGGCAGGCAGTGGGTATTGCCGCAGCCATGTGCGCTGATTCCGGAATGGTGCCCAGAGCCCTTGAAGTGAAAAAGGTTCAGAGCCGTCTGATGGAATTGGGGGTGAATCCGTGAAAACCCATCATTATGACTTTGTCGTAGTGGGAGGCGGTATGTCCGGCGTCTGCGCAGCCATTGCCGCCGCCAGAAGAGGAGTGAAAACTGCCCTGATTCATGACAGGCCGGTGTTAGGGGGCAATGCAAGCTCTGAAATCCGGATGCACATCTGCGGGGCGGATCATCACATGTCGGTTCCAAATGCACGGGAATCCGGGATTTTAGAAGAAATACTTTTGGAAAACAAGCGGAGAAACCCGGAGATGGTATATCCGATTTTTGATTCCGTCCTGTGGGAAAAGGTCCATTACCAGGAGAATCTGACTCTTTATTTAAATACTCATATGACCCAGGTCCTGTGTGATGGTGACAAGATTGAAGCGGTGTGCGCCCTGCAGATGACAACGGAGAAATCCTTCTGCATTTTCGGCACCATGTTTTTAGATGCAACGGGAGACGGTGTGCTGGGGGCTAAAGCGGGAGCTGAGTACCGGATCGGAAGAGAGAGCAGTTCCCAATATGGAGAATCCCTGGCTCCGGAAAAAGAGGACCCCTATACCATGGGAAATTCCCTCATGTTCAAGGCCAGGGATATGGGGCACGAGGTTCCCTTTATAAAGCCCTTCTGGGCCAATACCTATACCGAGGAGCAGCTTAGACTGCGGGACCACAGCGATGTCACCTCCGGGTACTGGTGGATCGAGCTGGGGGGCGGAGAACGGGATGTGATTTCCCACGGGGAAGAACTTCGGGATGAGCTGTTAAAAGCTGTATTCGGCGTATGGGATCATATTAAAAACGGCGGAGATCATGGAGCGGAGCAAATGGAGCTGGAATGGGTGGGCTTTCTGCCTGGAAAAAGGGAAAGCCGCCGGCTCATGGGCGATTATGTTCTGACAGAAAAGGATTGCCTGGAAAGCACCCGGTTTGAGGATGCCGTAGCCTATGGAGGCTGGCCCATGGATATCCATACGGTAGAGGGCTTTTTAAATGAGAGCGATGATCCTACGGTCTGGAACCAGGTAAACGGCATATATTCCATTCCATATCGCTGCCTGTATTCAAAAAACATCCGGAACCTGTTTTTAGGAGGCAGGGCCATCAGCTGTTCCCATGTGGCATTTTCATCCACAAGGGTCATGGGAACCTGCGCGGTCGTGGGCCAGGCGGCTGGTACGGCCGCTTCCATGGCAGTAACAAGGAATCTGGGGCCAAGAGAGGTCCTGGATTGTGTGGGAGAGCTTCAGCAGGAGCTTTTAAAGGATGGCTGTTATATTCCCTTTGTTGCCAACCGTGATCCTGCTGATTACGCCAGACAGGCGGCGGTGACAGCTGCCTGCCATATCCCGGGAGGCGAGCCGGAAAAGGTGATAAACGGAGTGGCAAGAACAGTGGAGGGAGAGTCAAACTGCTGGCGTGCTCCTATAGAGGGCTGTCCGTCCCTGCTTCTTTCCCTGCCGGAGAAAAAGACAATCCAGGAAATACGTCTGGTTCTGGACTCCAATTTAAGCAGAGAGATCACCCCGTCTATAAACCAGGGCGTGTTGTCCAGACAGAAGTCAGGGCCGCCGCCGGAATTATTAAAGGAGTATGAAGTGGAGATTCTCTTGGAGGGAAAGGTTGTGAATCACATGACAGCTCAGTCCCAGGGCCAGAGGCTTCAGCAGCTATATCTTGACGGAACAGAAGGAGACGCCGTCCGGATCAGGGCCATTTCCACATATGGCAGCAGGGAAGCAACGATTTTTGAAGTGAGAATTTATTGATACAGAGGTAACATATCTGATGCCTTCTCCGGGCCGAATAATCCCGGAGAAGGCATTTTTTGTCTTTAAAGAAATACTGTTGCCATTTAATTTCATAACCCCATATGGAACTTGTTAAAAAATAACGGAAATTTCCGGCAGCAGGACAGGAGAAAAGGAAAAATGAAGATCGTAATATTGGATGGTTAGCGGTTGACTCTGCATGACGATTCGTCCGGAATATGTCTGATTTGGCGGCGGATGTCTGACCCATCCGCCGCCTGAAATGTTACCATAAAATTATAATGCTGGTTCCATGTCCAGAATGTCTGCAGACAAGGTACTTCCCTTACGCAGCTCCTGACGTGCAGCCTGTATCAGGGAATCCATTTTTTCAAGCCCTTCTAATAAGAGCTTTTCTTCCTCGCTGGTATCCAGAACCTTGCTGATTCCGCCGTTTTTAATAATGATCCTCTTGTCAGCCATAAGCGCCAGAAGGGGGTCATGGGTTGCCATTAAAACGATCTTATCAGAGGAGACTAAAAGCTCAAGCGCTTTTTTTCGGTCAATTCCGGCATTTTCGATTTCATCGATGAGAACAATGGGAGAAGAGCTTAAAATTGCTGTATCAGCGATCATTAAGGCTCTGGACTGCCCTCCGCTTAAGCTGGTGACAGGAGTGGTTAAGTCAAACTTTTCTCCTGCCAGATTATTGGCGGCTAAAATAATCTGTTCAATAACGATCTGGGGATTTTCCACCAGACGGCTTACGGCGTGCATCCTTAAAAAGTTCTCTACCGTAAGGTCCATGACAAAATTCATGTTCTGGGACAGCTGTGCCACCAGTCGGTTGTTGGAGGAAAAACGCCATTTATTATCCGGCTTTTCTCCGTTGATCAAAATGCTGCGGCCTGTTGGTGTATCCTTTTGCGCCGCCCATTCAATATCCGCCAGAAGGCGGCTTTTGCCGGACCCCGTAGGGCCTACGATGGAAATGATTTGTGAGGTTTCCACCGTAAGCTCTGAAAAGCCCTCCGGATTGCCTGATTTATCAAATCCTGCCAGAATTGTCATGGAAAGAACCCGGTTGCTCTTTTCCAGCCCCAGAAACGCACTCATCTGATCCACGTAGACAGGGAGATTGGACAGGAGCTTTTCCTTGTCAATGGCCTGATCTTCCAGTTCTTCTATTGTAAAATGCTCTAAATACTCCTGGAAGGTCTTATCCCCATACCCGGTAATATCCAGCTTATTCTGTTCAAAATACGCGCTTGCAAAGGGATATTCCTTAAGCAGCTGGTCTAAACTTAATTCCATCATGTCTTATCTGCCCCCAAATTGATTTTTTTAATGTTACCCATCTGAAATGCTTCTCCAATCCTCGTTTCTCCAAGACAATAGGAGCAGAGGGCGGAAGGCATGGGGAAGCGCAGCTGCATGCCTTGGACGGATTCAATGTTCTGGTTCTCGTCATAAAGGAGGCTTCCCAGCTCATAGGCGCCCTGTCCGGTCAGACCGTTTACATGCATTGTGACTGCACGGGGATTTACGGAGCTTACACAGGAAGCGAAAACCTCACGCTCTGCCTGGGAGACAATATCTCCCTTTGTAATGACCACATAATCCGCGGATTTTAACATTGGTCCGATTTTTTTCGGGGTATTGATGCCGGATAGGTTGTCAATGACGCAGACACCCTTAATTTCCTTTAAGTAAGGAGAACAGCGGTTGCAAAGACCGGCGGATTCGGTGATGAGCAAGTCCAGCTTTTCCTCATTGCCCCAATTCACTACCTCCTCAATATTGGAAGCAAAGAAATGATCAGGGCAGAGGGCGCCGGAAAGTCCTTTTTTAACCGGTATACCGGCCTTTTCGTAGGCAATATCATCATCAGTATAAAGGCAGTCAAATTTAACAACTCCAACCTTTATATTTCTGTTCTGAAAAGAAGCAATGGTTTTTAAGATCACAGACGTTTTCCCGGAGGAAGGGGGGCCTGAAAAAATAATCAGATTCATACAATCTCCTTTTCTGCTGCCTGATAAAACAGCTGTTCCGTAGTTTTGATCAGTTCTCCGATATCATGGCTGTGAATATAATCCCAGCCAAGCCACATGAAATTCTGCTCCGGCTTTAAGTGGTTATCCACCAGCGGATTGGTAGAAGGGAATTTTCCGTTAGAGGAGAGTATATCTCCTATTTCCCTGGAATAGAGGAAGTCCACAAATGGCTTGACCTTTTCCCTGTTCTTTGATCTTGCCAAAAGGAAAATCGGACTGATGATCGCGCCATCCTTTGGCCAAATCGGTCGCAGAGGACTTTTCTCATCTGCCATGCTGGCAAAAAAGTAGGGAGAAACCGTAATGGCCGGGACCTTATTTCCTTCCTTTGCAATATGGGATTTTACCATCTGGGCCGGATGCATGCTGCGCAAAAGGGCCTTACCCATCTTTGTAATGCCCTCATCCCCGTAATACCGGTGGATGTGCAGCAAAAATGCGTTAAACATATCCAAGTCCTTCATAGGCATGCTGATGCTGTTTTCAAATTCAGGCTTCATTAGATCCGCCCAGCTTTCGGGAAAAGGACGGTCCCCTAAAACAGCCGTATTAACCATAAAGACCGCCGGAACAATGCCGATGATGGCATACTGGTTTTTGGGGTCCTTTAAGGAAATGGACTCATTGTCAAAATCAGGATTTATTTGCTTAATATCTGAAATATCCTCAAATACACCCAAATCCCGGTAACGTCCCATCATGCTTTTATCAAAGAATAAGTCAAAGCCAGCCGACAGATAGAGGTCGGATAAGGCGTCTGCATTGCCGTCTGCGGCTATGACCCGTTCCTTTACATCATCCAGTCCAAGGTTGGCGGATTTTAAATTGTAGTCTACCTTATAGTCCATGAAATCTTTTTGGGATTCCATCCAGACCTCAAACTTTTCCAGAAGGGGAAGGCGGATGGGGCAGGGCAGTACGCCCTCAATGCGGATATCGCCGCCGTCTTCCTTTCTCGTAGGCGTGAGCCCGGAAGTGAGATTTGGAAGATTTTGATTAATGACCTCCTCCAGCTTTTCTATGAAAAGCTCCTTATTGAGCTTTCGCATGGATAAAGCCATTTCCAGGGTGACAGTTTTTCCAAGGGTATTGCGCATGACAGGATTATTTAAATGCTCAAAGCCGTTTGCAACAAATAATCCGATTGTTTCGGGGTATTTTTCGGTTATATCAAAGATGGTATCGGTTGTTTTTATATAATGTGTCATTTTGTTTTCCTTTCTATATGTGATAACGGTCAAGTCGGTGTGATACGCTTATTATAGCATGTGATTTCTGGTTTGGTTGTTGTAATTACAACGAATGCGGATGTGTTATTGATAGTATTTATTAAATACTGTAAAATTACGCCTGTTTTTCAAGTATATTATATCTTGGTTTTCCAGGCTTGTGAGGCTGGAATTAATATGGAAAAACCAGGAAATTTATGATAGTATAGCTTATAAGAAGCTCTTTTTTAGCTTCTCATAAAAGGTGATAAAAACAGCTTTTATTTCTATAAAGCCGTTAAAGGTTAAAAATATGTGGAATGAAAAAGGGTTGTTGTAATTATGATGAATTAAATGGTTTAAAGTATAATACAAGGAGAATGCATATGATAGTTTCGTGGATGACAACAAACCAGTGTAATCTTAAGTGTAAACATTGCTACCAGGATGCCGGCAATAAAAAGGCAAATGAATTAACAACGGAAGAAGCGAAAAAGCTGATCGATGAAATTGCCGGAGCCGGTTTTCGCATCATGATATTCAGCGGAGGGGAACCGCTGATGCGTCCGGATATTTATACTTTGGTATCCTATGCAGCCAGTGCTGGCCTTCGTCCTGTCTTTGGCACCAATGGTATGCTGATCACGGAAGAGACAGCTAAAAAGCTGAAGGAGTGCAAAGCAGCGGCCATGGGAATCAGCCTTGACAGCCTGGATGAACAAAAACACAACAAATTCAGGGGAGATGAAAATGCATACCGGCTGACCCTGGAGGGAATTGAGAACTGCAGAAAGGCCGGTCTGCCCTTTCAGATACATACGACGATCATGGACTGGAATCAGGATGAAGTGGGGGATATTATTGATTTCGGTGTGAGATCCGGTGCTTCCGCCAATTATCTGTTTTTCCTGATTCCGGTTGGCAGAGGGATATATCTGGAGGAAACTTCTTTGAAAGTCATGGAATACGAAAAGCTTCTCCAGACCATTATGGCCAAGCAAAAGGAGGTACCCATTGATATCAAGCCCACCTGCGCCCCTCAGTTTATACGGGTGGCAAAGCAGATGGAGGTGGATACCCGTTTTACCAGGGGCTGTCTTGCCGGACTTTCTTATTGTGTGGTAAGTCCTGTGGGAAAGGTCCGTCCCTGTGCCTATATGGTTGAGGAAGCAGGAGATGTCCGAAAAGAGCCTTTTGGCGAGATCTGGAAAAACAGCAGTCTGTTTAAAACTCTGCGCACCCAGGCTTACAAGGGGACATGCAGTGACTGCGTTTTCGGAAAAGAGTGCGGGGGATGCCGTGCACGTGCAGGATATTATAATGACGGGGATTATATGGCGGAAGACAGTTATTGTGCTTATGGAAAACAATTATGCGAAGAAGGTGCGTTGGTCAATTGAAGATAAAAACTATGGTGTATGCAGTGATGCTTCTTATGATTTTAAATATGCTTGCCGGATGCGGCAGCAGAGCAGCAGAACCGGCTTCCGGGACGCCGGAAGGGTACCGCTTTACTGATGCCCTTGGTCAGGAAGTAACGGTTGACCATCCAAAGCGCGTGGTCGCTTTGATGGGAAGTTTTGCAGAGATCTGGCTGTCAGCCGGAGGCAGTCTGACAGGAGTTACGGATGATGCGTTTGATGAAAGGGGCCTGGAGCTTTCGGAGGAAACCGTTTCCGTGGGGAAATACAACAGTCCCAATGTAGAAAAAATCATAGCCTTAAACCCGGATCTGGTCATATTGTCATCAGAAACCAAGGAACATGGAGCGCTCAGAGAGGTTTTAAAGCAGGCGGGCATCCCGGCGGCCTATTTTAAAGTGACATACTTTGAGGACTATTTATCCATGCTGAAAACCTGCACGGAAATAACCGGAAAAAATGAGCTGTATGAGAAAAACGGGCTGGCAGTAAAGAAAGAGATTGAGAAGACCCTTTCTGCCGCAAAGGCTCAGGAGCCGCCTTCTGTTTTGCTTCTCATCACCTATTCCGGCGGAGCGGTGGCGCAGAATTCCAAAACCATGACAGGAAAGATGCTGAAGGATCTGGGGTGCCAGAATATAGCTGATGAGAATCAGAGCCTTTTAAAGGAGTTCAGCATGGAAAGCATCGTAAAGGAAGATCCAGACTATATTTTTGTGATTCCCATGGGAAATGACGATGCTCTTGCCATGAAAAATTTAAAGGAAAGCATTGAAAATAATCCTGCATGGAATGGCCTTACTGCCGTTAAAAATGACCGTTACATACTTTTGCCAAAGGAAAAATTCCTTTATAAACCAAACGAGAAATGGGGAGAAAGCTATACATACCTTTCGGAGATTCTTTATGGAAAGAAATAATAAGGCGCGGCTGCTTATCCTATTGTCAGCCGCAGGCCTGGCGGTTTCGGTTATGCTGGGATTATGCCTGGGAGCCAGCAACATCATGCCGTCTGTGCTTATTGCAACATTTGCTTCAGGCAAGACCGATGATTCCTTATACCGGATACTTTTGACCGTGCGCCTTCCCAGAGTTCTGGGTGCCCTGCTTTCAGGTAGCGCGCTTGCGGTATCCGGCGCCATCATTCAGTCCGTGCTTAACAATCCCCTGGCAAGTCCCAATATCATAGGAGTCAATGCAGGGGCAGGACTGATGGTACTTCTGGCATCTGCTTTTCTTCCGGCAGATCCGTTTTTCCTGCCTTTATCGGCATTTTCCGGCGCGCTCCTTGCCTGTATGCTGGTTCTGGCAATTACCATGTTCGGCAGGATGTCAAGGGTCCTGCTGGTTTTAACAGGCTTTGTGATTAACAGCATTTTCAGCGCAGGAATGAATACGGTTATGATTTTATATCCGGATGCCTATGTAGGCGCGGGAAATTTTCTGGTGGGAGGCCTTTCCTCGGTGACTTCCAATGCTCTTGTTTATCCGTCAGTGTTTATTGCTGCAGGTTTTCTTTTGGCACTGTTTTCTTCCAAAGGACTTAACATTTTAAATCTTGGCGCAGACAGTGCACAGGCCCTGGGCATGAATGTAAACGTCTGCCGGTGTATTTACTTAACCATAGCGGCTGTCCTTGCAGGCGCGGCAGTCAGCTTTGCCGGAATGATCGGCTTTGTGGGTCTTCTGGTTCCCCATGGGATAAAATTGATCATTGGTCAGGATAATCGGTTTGTCCTTCCGGCCAGTGCCTTAACGGGAGGCATATTTGTTATTCTGTGTGATCTGCTGGCAAGAACCTTATTCCTGCCTTATGAACTGCCGGTAGGGATCTTAATGTCTTTTATGGGAGGTCCGTTTTTTCTTTATCTGATTCTTAAAAACAAGCGGAAGGGGTGATGGAGCTTATGATCAGGCTTGAGGGCGTGACTTATTCTTATAACAGACAGCCGCTGATCCGGGAAATGGATTTAAGCTTTGAAAAGGGAAAGATAACCACCATCGTCGGCCCTAACGGATGCGGAAAGAGCACTGTGTTAAAGCTTGCTTCCCGACTTTTGCATCCCAGGGAGGGGAAGGTGTTTTTAGAGAATAAAGAGATAGGCGGCATGAGGAGGAAGGAGTTTGCCAGAAATGTATCCGTACTGCTCCAAAGCAGCCACATACCGGACATGGCGGTGGAGGATGCGGTGATGTCGGGAAGATACCCCTACCAGTCCCCAGTCAGTTTTTCTTCTGCCGAGGATAAAAGGCTGACGGAATATGCCATGAAAATGACCTGCTGCGACTCTCTTCGAAATAAAAATATGCGCAGGCTTTCAGGAGGGGAGCGCCAGCGTGCCTTTCTTGCCATGGTACTGGCTCAGGATACCCCGGTGATTTTTCTGGATGAGCCGACGACTTATCTTGATATTAATGTTTCCTATGAAATCATGGAGCTCATAAGCAGTTTAAACAGGAAGCTTGGAAAGACCATTGTTCTGGTTTTGCATGATCTCAACCTGGCTCTCAATTATTCTGACCGTCTGGCCGTGATGGAGAATGGGAGGGTGGTTGCTTATGAAGAAGTTTCAGACAACAAAGTCCATAGCTGTATCAGCGATATTTTTAAGGTGGATATCCGGCAGATGACGGAAAAGGGAAAGTCTTATTATTATTCCTTTAAAATATGAAACATAATATCAGGTATTGTGGCGTAATTACAGCGTCAGCTGCCTTGTGATTGCAGGGGGTGGGGCTATTACTCTTGCAATTACAGTGCTTCCGCTGATTCTGGGGTAATGGCTGGCCTGTGATATGGTTAGAAAGGGGTAAATTATATGACAAAATATATTGCAGCAGCAACCTTAAGATAGTTTTCCTGAATACAGAAAGGATGATCTATATTGATAGGAAAGAACATAATGGGGCAGCAGGAATACAATATCCGGTTGCTGTCAGGAGATGATGAGACTGATTTACAAGACTTATGCCAACGATGTTCCGATTATTTTGAGTTAATTGAAGGCAGGCCGCCTGAAAAAGATGCGGCAAACAGTATTTTATTTGACTTGCCGCCGGGAAAAGAACCAAAGGACAAATATGTTTTTGGGATATATAAAGAGAAAGGTGCTTTAATTGGGGTAATTGATATTGTAAAAGATTATAAAGTGCCTGGAGAATGGATCATAGGTTTGTTGATGATTGACCAAAAAGAAAGAGCAAAACGTTTGGGAAGAACATTGCATGATCTTATAAAAACCTGGGTTTCACAAGAACATGGCGCGGCATTAAGAATTGGGGTAGTGGAAGAGAATAAGGGCGCATATAAGTTCTGGGAGAAAATGGGTTATGCAGAACTGGACAGAGTGAAAAAAAACTATGGAAATAAAGATCAAACGGTAATCATTATGAATTTATCTCTTGACAAGTAAAGCGGGAGAGCGCCAATGGGCCGCTGAGATCATATGACCAAATGAGCAGGCAGGGCCTGAGAATTGCCACGGCAAAAAGCTGATAAGCTTTCGACAGAGAGCTTATCAGCTTTTTTGATCACAAGGCTGCGTCCTGGGGAAAAACAAAAGGCCGTAAAAACCATAGAATCGGGTTCTTGTGAATTTTATTTTGATGGTCAGTAATGGTGACCGACCCGATTGTTACTATTTTACTAAAATTCTGCCAGTAAAAATATCACTAATGCACAAATCGAATAATATTTTCGCCAAAAAGGACATGAGTCCTTTTGATAATAAAAAATAATTGTTACAATGTCTTTATTTCCAGAGCATATGAGATATAAGTCCTTTTATGGCGGACATAGCTCGAAATGAAAGAGGTGGAATGTATGAACAAGATCTTAGACATTGTAACATCAAAGGGACTGACTTATGAGCAGAAGGTCGTGGCGCTTGCACATGCAGCAGAAAATAGTCTGGAGGTGCTTTCCATACCGGAAGAGACGCGCCGTTATATGGACATTGGAGCAATTTGCGATCTGGATGAGGGGCATGCACCTTATCGCCCCAGATATGTGATGCCGGATTATGAAAAAGCAGTAAAAAACGGATGTGAGTTTTTACAGCTGGAAGCGCCGAAAGACCTGGATGAAGTGCTGCAGTTTTTAATGATTCTGTACCGCCACGTCCCATCCATCACCAGTTATCCCGTTTATCTTGGCAACATTGATAAGCTGATTGAACCGTTTCTTGACGGGGTGACGGATGAGGAAGCGGAAAAGAAGCTGAAGCTGTTTCTCATTTATCTGGACCGGACCATAACCGATGGGTTCTGTCATGCCAATTTAGGGCCGGAAGAGACCAGGGCGGGAAGGCTGATTTTAAAGCTTGAAAAGGAGCTTCAGAATGCCGTTCCCAACTTAACACTGAAATATGACAGGGATATTACACCGGATTCCTATGCAGAGTTTGCGCTTTACACCTCCCTCTACTGTGCCAACCCGGCTGTCTGCAACCATAAGATGCACAAGGATACCTATGGTGATTACGGCATATCCAGCTGCTATAATATTCTTCCAGTGGGCGGCGGCTCCTACACGCTGGTGAGGATCGTGCTTCCAAAACTGGCCGCAAATGCAGAGAACAGAGAACAGTTTTTAAAAGAGCTTTTGCCTGACTGCCTTGACCGCATGGGAAATTATATGAATGAAAGAATTCGTTTCCTTGTGGAAGAATCCAATTTCTTTGAGACATCGTTCCTTTCCCTGGAAGGCTTTATTTTCAGAGATAAATTCCTTGCCATGTTCGGGGTCGTAGGGCTGGCGGAATGTGCAAATATGCTGATGAATGATCCGGAAAAGACATATGGCCACAATGAAGAAGCAGATGACTTGGCAGAGCAGATCATGCAGGTAATTGCAGATTATGCAAAAGGAGCAAAAGCGCTGTATTCTGAAATTTTTGACGATCATTTCGCCCTTCATGCCCAGGTGGGAATTGATTCGGATCACGGAATTACCTCAGGAGTGCGGATTCCCGTAGGAATGGAGCCGGAGCGCATGTATGACCACCTTCGCCACAGTGCCAGGTTCCACAAGTTTTTCCCTACAGGCTGTGCGGACATCTTCTCCTTTGATCCTACGGGAAGAAATAATCCGGCAGCAATGCTGGATATTGTAAAGGGAGCGTTTTCTCTGGGAGACAAGTATATAAGCTTTTACGCATCAGACAGCGATCTGGTCCGGATCACAGGATATTTGGTAAAACGAAGTGAAATGGAAAAATATTATGAGGGTGAAGCAGTGCTTCAGAATACCGTGCACCTGGGTGGAGATAACTACCGTAATGCACATCTGGAGAACCGGAAAGTCAGGGCGCTGACGTGATAGCCCCGGTTAACAAAATGATTCCCTTAAGCGTTGTGGATGGGCCTGGCTGCCGGACTGCGGTGTTCGTCCAGGGCTGTAACATTGCCTGCGCTTACTGCCATAACCCGGAGACACAGAGGCTATGCATCGGCTGCGGTATTTGTGTCAGCCAGTGCCCTGCAGGCGCATTATTCCTTTCAGGCACAAATGTGATATGGGATGAGGCAGCTTGTACCCAGTGCGACAATTGCATCCGGGTCTGTCCCAATTACGCATCGCCTAAGGTGCGGTGGATGAAGGCTATGGAAGTATGGGAGCAGATTGAAAGAAACATGCCATTTATCCAGGGGATCACTGTGTCTGGCGGTGAATGCAGCCTGTATCCGGAATTTCTCACAGAATTGTTTACGCTTGCAGGAAAAGCCGGGCTGTCCTGTTATTTAGACAGCAACGGCTGCGTGGATTTTTCCAGGTATCCAAAGCTCATGGCGGTAACGGACAAAGTCATGTTAGATGTAAAAGCCTGGGACTATCATGTATTTCACCGGCTGACAGGCGGAGATAACCGGCTTGTCAAGAAAAATTTAAAATATCTGGCCGAGACAGGAAAATTGCATGAGGTAAGGCTTGTATGTCTTGAGGCGGAAGCTTCTTCCGGCTCTGGCCAGGCAGATGACAGGGAAGTGGATATGGAGGATGTCATCGCGGGTGTGGCAGATGAAGTCAGACCTTATCTGGAAGAATTTAAGCTGAAGCTCATTGCATTCCGCAATTTTGGAGTAAAAGGAAAAATGGAAACAAGAAAAAGTCCGCCTCCGGAACAAATGGAGAAACTGAAGGAACTGGCAGTGAAATGCGGATTTAATAATATACAAATTGTATAAAATAAAAAGTGGAGGAATTAGATTTATGAAAGCAAAAAAAGGTATTGTGTTCGGTTTAACAGCAGCGATGGTATTGTCCCTTTCAGCATGCGGAGGCGGCAAAACAGAAAGCGCAAAGACTCAGGAAGAGACTACCGGAGGAAAGAGCAGCTTTTCTGTAGCAATGATTACGGACACAGGCGGTATCAATGACCAGTCCTTTAACCAGTCTGCATGGGAAGGACTCACCGAGTTAAAGGAAAAGACCGGTGCAGAGGTCAATTACATCGAGTCAAAGCAGGCATCAGACTTTGTGACGAATCTGGAGAGACTGGGAGACAGCGGTGCCAATTTGTTATGGGGAGTGGGCTATGCCTGTGCTGATGCAGTGCTGGAGGCGGCAGGGAGCAATCCGGATATCCAGTATGCGATTATCGACAATGCCTATGAGGATACGCCCTCCAATGTAACAGGTGTTATGTTCCGTGCCCAGGAGCCGTCCTTTTTGGTAGGCTATGTGGCCGGGCGGACAACACAGACCGGAAAAGTGGGCTTTGTAGGCGGAATTTCCTCAGGTCTGATCGACCAGTTCCAGTACGGCTATGAGGCCGGCGTAAAGTATGCGGCCAAAGAGCTTGGAAAGGATATTGATATTTCCGTGCAGTATGCGGAGAGCTTCAGCGATGCGGCCAAAGGAAAAGCCATTGCCACAAGGATGTATTCCGATGGCTGTGACGTGATCTACCACGCTGCAGGCGGCACAGGAACCGGTGTAATTGAGGCTGCCAAGGAAGCAGACAAATGGGTGATCGGCGTAGACCGGGATCAGGCATATTTAGCACCGGAAAACGTGCTCACATCAGCTCTTAAGTTAGTTGGAAAAGCAGTACAGGAAGTATCTGAGCAGGCAATAAACGGCCAGAAGATCGGCGGTCAGACCCTTACCTTCGGCTTAAAGGAAGAATGCGTAGGAATTCCTGAGGAGCATGGCAACATGCCGGAAGGCGTTTATGAAGATACGTTAAAGGTGGAAGACAAAATAAGAAACGGCGAGCTGACACCGCCCACCACAAAAGAGGAATACGAGGCATTTATCGCTGAATAGGAATGAAAAATTGCACCGCAGGAGTCATAAAGGCCTGCGGTGTATAAGCGAAACACCCAGCGGGTATACCTTTATGTCCAGAAAGCATGGACAATAATGAAAGGAGAAAGTATTGAGATGGCCACGATAAGCAGCGATTATGCGGTCCAGATGCACGGAATCACAAAACGGTTCGGGGCATTTTACGCTTTGAAGGATATGAGCCTGGATGTGAAGAAGGGCAGCATTCATTCTCTTTTAGGTGAAAACGGTGCGGGGAAATCGACGCTGATGAATGTACTGTATGGATTGTATCAGGCCGATGAGGGCGAGATCTATATCAACGGAAAAAAAGTGGAGATAAAAAACCCGAATACAGCCATAGCAAACGGCATTGGTATGGTTCATCAGCATTTTATGCTGGTGGAGGATTTTACGGTTACACAGAACATTATTCTGGGAAATGAAACCACTTCCCGGGCAGGTGTTGTGGATATGAAAAAGGCCAGGAAACAGATTCTGGAAATCGTGGAAAAGTATGGCCTTGAAGTGGATCCGGATGCCAGGATCTGCGATATTTCTGTGGGAATGCAGCAAAGAGTGGAGATATTAAAGGCATTGTACCGGGGGGCAGAAATTTTGATTCTTGATGAGCCTACCGCTGTTTTGACTCCTCAGGAAATAGAAGATCTTTTGTCCATCATGCGCAATCTTATAAAGGATGGAAAAGCCATCATTATTATCACCCATAAGTTAAAGGAAATCAAGGCCTCCTCCCATACCTGTACCGTCATCCGACGGGGAGAATACATTGATACGGTGTCAGTAGAAAAGGTTTCAGGCCAGGAGCTGGCCACTCTCATGGTAGGCCATGAAGTAAAGCTTGTGGTGGATAAGACGCCGGCAAAGCCGGGAGAAACGGTATTGGAAATCAAGGATCTTGTTGTGAAAAATGAGAAGAAGCTGGAAGCGGTAAAGGGTCTGAATTTAACGGTGCGCAGGGGTGAAATCGTAGGTATCGCCGGAATTGACGGCAACGGGCAAAAGGAACTGGTTGAGGCCATCAACAGCCTGGTGCCGGCAGAAAAGGGAAGCATTACTGTCTGCGGAAAAGCGATCACCAATACAGATCCCAGAACAGTCATAGACAGTGGCGTCAGCATTATTCCCGAGGACAGGCAGAAGAGAGGCCTTGTACTGGATTTCACGGTAAATGAGAATGCCATATTGGAACGGTGCCGCAAAGAGCCGTTTTCCAGAAACGGAATCTTAAACAGAAAGAAAATGGAGGAGTTTACGAAAACCATTATTCAGGAATATGATGTCCGCCCGGAGGGCTGCGGTTCCAGACGGGTCGGGGAGCTTTCAGGAGGAAATCAGCAAAAGGTCATCATCGGCCGGGAAGTTTCCATGAATCCGGAAATCCTGATTGCAGTACAGCCCACGAGAGGACTTGATGTGGGAGCCATTGAAACGGTTCATAAGACTTTGATAAACGAGCGGGATAAGGGAAAAGCAGTGCTTTTAATCTCTTTTGAGCTGGATGAGGTCATGAATGTTTCCGATACCATCGCAGTGATTTATGACGGAAAGATTCAGGACACGTTTGCCCAGGGAACCGTAGATGAAAATACAATCGGTCTGTTAATGGCAGGAGGAAAGAATCATGGATAGAACGGTAAAGATTTTAAAAAAGCCATTGACAATGACTTTGATCGCTGTTTTCTTTGGATTCATTGTAGCGGGAATCATACTGGCGGCAGCGGGATATCCGCCGGTTCATTCCCTGACCGTCTTATTTGACGGAGTCTTTTCCAGTCCGAAACACATTTCCAATGTAATCATTAAAAGTACGCCCCTGATTCTTACGGGGATCGGAGTGGCATTTGCGTTTAAGACCGGACTTTTCAACATCGGAGCAGAAGGCCAGTTTATCATGGGCTGCGTGGCATCTACCGTGGTTGGTATTCTTTTCGATTTTCCGCCGGTGATCCAGGTTCCTCTGGTCATCTTTGCAGGAGTGGCGGCCGGAGCAGTCTATGGCGGGATTGCCGGTTTTTTAAAGGCGAAATTCGGCATTCACGAGGTTCTTACCAGCATTATGTTAAACTGGATTGCTCTTTATTTCTCTAACTATATCTGTACCTTAAACCGGTTTCACAAGCCGGATACCATTGGAACCTATCCCATCAACCGTTCCGGCTATACCATGATTTTGGGAAATTACAAGACAACGGAAGCGGGAAAGGCGGCCCTTGCACAGAATGAATTTTTGCGCAATACCGTTCTGAAAACAGATGTGAACGTGGGAATCCTCATTGCAGTGATTCTGGCGGTGTTTATCTGGTTCCTTCTCTATAAAACAGCAAAGGGATTTGAGCTGAGAGCGGTGGGCTTTAATAAGAGTGCGGCAGAATTTTCGGGCATTTATGTAAATAAAAACATCCTCCACTCCATGCTCATTTCCGGAGCCATCTGCGGATTGGCGGCGGCTCTTTATATTACAGGAAATTCTCCTCACGGAATCGCCACTTTGGCGGCCTTTGAAAACACGGGCTTTAACGGATTGTCGGTTTGTCTGATTGCAGCCAGTTCTCCTGTGGGCTGTATTTTTGCAGGGCTGCTGTTCGGCGGTTTGATCTATGGAGGCCAGTCCTTGCAGTATGAAGTAGGGGCTCCGTCAGAAATCATCAATATCGTCATCGGTGTTATCGTATTTTTTGTTGCGCTGACCCGTATCATTCCGCCGCTGGTGGACCGTTTTTCGAAGGGAGGAAAAAAACATGCTTAACAGTCTGATGCTGTTTGTGGGCATTACACTTATGTATTCCACTCCTTTGGTATTTGCTGCATTGGGAGGAGTGGTGTCGGAGCGGTCCGGCGTTACCAATATCGGAATTGAAGGTATGATGACCATCGGAGCGGTTACTGGGGCTACCGTTGGTTATTATTCAGGAAATGCCTGGGCAGGATTTTTTGCTGCCGGCCTGGCAGGAGGTATGATTGCCCTTCTTCATGCCGTTGCCTCCATTACATGCAAGGCTGATCAGACCATTTCCGGCATTGCCATCAATTTAATCGGTCCCGGTGTGGCTCTGTTTGCCTGCCGTCTTCTTTTTGACGGTGCCACCATGTCACTGCCGGTGCCAAATAAGATTCCCAAGCTGTTTGGAAGCGTAAACAAAGGGGCGTTTCAGAATTTAAATGTAGATGTAACGGTCGTCATTGCCCTTGTATTAGCGGTTTTTTTATGGTTTTTGCTTTATAAGACAAAATGGGGACTTCATATCCGGGCAGTGGGAGAGCATCCGGCAGCAGCGGATACCATGGGTCTTAATGTATATAAAATCAGGTATGTATGCGTTTTGGCTTCCGGTGTTTTGGCCGGCCTTGGCGGGGCGTCCATGACTCTTGCCATTATTCCCCAGTTTACGCCTACCGCCATCAGCGGACAGGGATTTATTGCATTGGCGGCCGTAATTTTCGGAAAATGGACTCCTCATGGGGCATATGGCGCCTGTTTATTATTCGGAGCGGCCCAGGCCCTTACCGTTACCCTGGGAGGGGGAAGATTTGCAGTTCCTTCCTCGATTCTGGCCATGCTGCCTTATATCATTACCATCGTGATCCTGATTCTGTTTGTAGGAAAGTCCTCTGCGCCCAAAGCCAGCGGACAGCCATACGAAAAAGATGCAAGATAAGAGTGATTTTTAATGGATCATGAGGTAAAATGAAGAAGGTGAAGAAACGAAAGGAGGAAGACCGTGAACGATGCTATGTCCTTAATCAATGAACTCCGCAGTGAGTCGCGGGAATATTTAAATAATTATCTGGCCAACGCGCCTAAATGGCTTCTGGAGGCATTTAAGATCGTAAAGCTGAAAAAAGGCACCACCTTTATTCATGAAAATGAACCCGTTGATACCATTTATATTCTGGTGGAGGGCATCGTAAAGGCGACGGATTACCGGGTTCAGGAGATTACCTACGATTATACAAGATTCTATCCGGTAGAGGTGTTCGGTGCCATGGAATTCCTCATGGGTTTTGACTTATACCGGACCACCTTGATGACAGAGACAGACTGCCGGTTTCTTTGCGTGTCAAAGGATCAGTTCAGCCGCTGGATGCTGTCGGATATCCATGCGGTTTTAGAACAGGTGAAGGCCATGGGAATCTATCTTCTGGAGCAGGTCAGGAAAGAGCGTCTGTTTTTATTTTTACAGGGAAGCGACAGACTGTTTCTGCTCTTTTTGCAGATTTACCGGAAATCCTCCCGCCGTGGCATCTGCCGCATACAGCTGACAAGAAAGGATTTGTCCAACAGCACAGGACTCTGTGTGAAGACAGTGAACCGGTGCATCAGCCAGATGGAGGACAATGGATATATCTCCCGGGAAGGAAGGACCATCATTATAAATGAAGAACAATACCAGCGGATCAAAGCGGTGGTAGCAGAAAAAATTGATGAGAATGAGATTTAGCGAAGGGCGGATTTGATATGACTAATTATTCTGAAACAGAAGGAAAACAGTATCACCTCCAGGTGGGGAAAGGAGATGTGGGCAGGTATGTCATCCTGCCCGGAGATCCCAAGCGCTGTGCCCTGATTGCAAAATATTTTGACAATCCCAGGCTGATTGCGGACAACAGGGAGTATGTGACTTATACCGGTACCTTAGACGGCCAGGCGGTCAGTGTGACCTCCACGGGAATCGGAGGACCGTCGGCTGCAATTGCCATGGAAGAACTGGTGATGTCCGGTGCCGATACTTTTATCCGCGTGGGCACCTGCGGGGGAATGGATATGGAGGTAAAAAGCGGGGACTTGGTCATAGCTAACGGAGCCATCCGCGCGGAGGGAACCAGCAGGGAATACGCTCCCATCGAGTTTCCGGCAGTTCCGGATTTTCAAGTGACAAACGCCCTGGCAGAGGCGGCAAAAGCGCTGGAGAAACCGTATCATGTAGGAGTTGTCCAGTGTAAGGATTCTTTTTATGGGCAGCATTCTCCGGAGACAAAGCCTGTATCCCATGAACTCCTGGACAAATGGAAGGCATGGGTGGACTTAGGCTGTAAGGCTTCGGAGATGGAGTCGGCGGCACTCTTTATCGTTGCCAGCTCCCTTAAGGTGAGGGCCGGTTCCGTATTCCTGGTGATAGCTAATCAGGAACGGGCCAGACACGGCCTGGAAAATCCCATCGTCCATGATACGGATGGGGCCATCCGGACGGCGGTAGAGGCCATACGTTTCATGATCCGTCAGGATGAATTATAAAAGAGGAGGCGATCTAATGGAGATGACACCAACCGCCCATAATGGGGCAAAAAAAGGAGAAATAGCAAAAACAGTTTTAATGCCTGGAGATCCTCTGCGGGCAAAGTACATTGCGGAAACGTATCTGGAAAATCCGGTTCAGGTGACGTCGGTCAGGAACATGCTCGGATTTACAGGGACCTATAAGGGAAAGGAAATTTCCGTTATGGGAGGCGGGATGGGAATGCCGTCCATGGGCATTTATTCCTATGAGCTGTACCATTTTTATGATGTGGACCAGATTATCCGCATCGGTTCAGCCGGTGCTTTACAGGACCAGGTGAAGCTTATGGATGTGGTGATTGCAATGGGTGCATGCACGGATTCCAATTACGCTTATCAGTTTGGCCTTCCGGGCACATTTGCTCCTGTTGCCGATTACGGACTTTTGGTAAAAGCGGCGGAAGCAGCCGGAAAACTGGGAACAAAAGTGGTCGTGGGCAATGTCCTTTCTTCTGATGTTTTCTATAATCACGATACCAATGTCAATGACAAGTGGCGCGGCATGGGGGTTTTAGCCGTGGAAATGGAAACAGCAGCTTTATACATGAATGCAGCTGCGGCCGGAAAGAAAGCCCTTTGTTTGCTGACAATTTCTGATTTGATTTATGGTGAAGAAAAACTCAGCGCAGAGGAGCGGCAGCTGGGATTTGGAAAAATGATGGAAATTGCCCTGGAACTGTAGATCCCGGAAACCTTGGATTTTGACTTACGGGAGCGGGCACGGAAAGGAAGCTGGAGATGAAAGAAAAAACAGAGGAAAATGCCGGAACTTACGGGGAAGCGTTGGTAGAAGAGCTTCCTGTAAAGGAAATGATTGATCAGGCATTTGAGGCTATGGCAAAAGCCTATACTCCATATTCAGGATTTAAAGTGGGAGCAGCGCTGTTGTCTGCCGACGGTACATTGTATCAGGGATGCAATATTGAAAATGCTGCTTACACTCCCAGCAACTGTGCGGAGCGCACGGCATTTTTTAAGGCGGTCAGCCAGGGTGTGAGAGAATTTAAAGCCATTTGCATTGTTGGAGGAAAAGGGGGAGTTCCCACAGGGATCACGGCTCCCTGCGGAGTCTGCCGCCAGGTGATGATGGAATTCTGCGACCCGGACACGTTCCGGATCATATTGGCGGCAGGAAGAGAAGAGTATCAGATCTTTTCTTTGAAGGAACTGCTGCCAATGGGATTTGGACCGGATAATATGGGCTTATGACAGAGTAAGAGCCGCTGCGCTTTCAGGTTTAAGCGCAGCGGCTTTGTTATAAAAGAATTTGCAGATTCAATCATGTCATGGTTTAATAAAAACGATTATGAAAATGAAGGGCCAGCTGGTTGGCAGCAGCCATTCCCGTATACAATGCCCCCTGCATCCAGCCATGTTTTGTGGATACGTGTTCACCGGCAAAGTAGATCCGCTGATTAAATTCCGGCTGCAGCATTTCATAGGCAAATAACTTTTTCTGACCTGGCAGAGCCATAGCAAAAGCGCCCCGGTTATTGGGCTGGTTATCCCATACCACGGTCTTATGGTCTTCCACAATGGTATCTAAAAATCCTCTTGGCAATCCGTGGACATCTTCCACACTCTCCTTTACCAGATCATACCGGAGCGTTTCCTCCATATTCCCCACTCTCGTTGAATTCAAATGATAATTATAGGAAGCTACCAGAACTCCGGGTTCATAGGGGGAGCAGTCGGAAGCATTGGGGCAAAGATTATGATCTCCCGGATAGAAGATGGACTGGATCGGTAAGTCTGTCTGGGAAAATCCTCCCACCATCCGCCCATAATCGGCATCTTGCTCCCAAAAACGCTGGTTGCACATGAAAAGTGTTTTCTGGGAATTGACATAGTTAAACTCCAGGATTGCCTGCATCTTTGGATTGCTGAAATATGGCTTGATTTCAACCTCCCTCAGAGTGGAGTAAGGGATGGCACATACAACGTAGTCGAAAACTTCGGCAGCTCTTTTGAAATCACTCACATTGCGGTAGGTCAGGATTATTTGATCGGGGTTTGGCGACTGGTAAATGCCGGTAACCGTCTGACCGGGCTCATAAGTGACCGTGCCAAGCTGGGAAGACAGGATGTTCTGGTACTGGGGCGGATCGTCTGCGAGAAGGGATTGGATAAAGGCGTATGGCAGATTTACGATCCCGCCCTGGATGGTATAGGTATTTCGGTAATCGAGAGTATATTCCTCATGGGTGATCTCGTCATAACTGGCATTGAGCAAAGAACCGGTTCCAGGATCCACTCCTGAGATCAGGCTGATGGCCCCCTGGCTTAATCCCAGGTTTTCCAGAGTCTGACGGACAGAATGGGTCATAAGAGGAATGTATTCCGGGGAGTACTCCGGTAAAATTTGTATCAGCTCTGACCGGACATCAGGGGGAAGCTGGTTCATGAGATAGAGAAAGGCATAATCATCAAGTTCCGCCCAAGGAGTACTTTGTTCCTGGGGCGTCAGATCGTAGAAGGGATAAAGGATCTTCTCAATGGAATCTGATGTTCTCAAACGAATATTATGTACGTATAAAAAGTTGTTGCGTCTTATGACTGATAAAGGACGGGTGTTAAGGCCAAACAGATTGATATAATGCCAGGTGGTTTCATGGGTCACCGGAATTCTGTGAGCGCCGAATTCATTGTAGTATTTACCTTCCGGATCAAAGTAATAGGTATAAACTCTTCCTCCGATTCTATTTTCATTGGCCTCCAGAATTTTAATATCGGCTCCCAGCTTGCGAAGCTCAAACGCTGCGGATAAACCGGCCAGACCGCCGCCGATGACGCCGATCCTCATTCCCTTCAGTTCTCCGGGAGCTGCGTAATTTGTAATATCCGGGGGAGGACTCAGTAAGTTGGCAATATATTCGTAATCTTCCGGACGGCCTTCTGTTTCCAATGCATTCCTGGTCATTTCTCGCCGTTGTTCATCCGTGGGGTTGGTTACCTGATTTAATGGGACAGCCATTGATTATACCTCGTAATTTTATTACAGTAGTAATATATTGAAGCTTTTCTCTGAATATAACAAAATGGGGAGGCATGGGGGATAAATCGGTATGACAGTATGTTGGAGGATATGGGAATATATTGTAATTATTGATTTCTTATTTGTAATTTTAACATTTATTGTGTAAATTAATTACAGAGGATACAAGCCGGGGACACCAGACCAAGCACGATTCTTTTATCTTCCCCCGATATGCTGAGGGCGGATGTTGATCAGGTATTTGAAAATGCGGTAACAAATTGGACAAGGGTCAAGGAACCGGGTGGTAAATCGCTGAAAACTGTTTCTCAAGCAGATATGGAGATTAATTTATGGCACACACGACTGATTATACAAACACATTTATTGAGGTTTCAGATGATTCCAGGGCAGAGAGTGGGATAGAACCTCCTCTTAAAGAAGAAAAGAAGTCCATACCGAGAATGCAATATGAATTGTTAAAGGAATATCCCTATAGATTCACCTCAGACGAACTGATCTTAGAGCTGCAGGTTATGAGGAATGAGATTCCTGACGATCAAAGAGAGATGGAAAGGGAGCGATTGTTTTCCAAGGGACAGGCATGTATGCGTTCTTCCAATCTGCCGAAGAAATATGGCTGGGGAATCCATTTTGACCAAAATTCGAGAATGGCCATTTATGGCGTGGATTCAGAAGAATATTCCAGGTTAAAGGCTGACCCGGGCATTGCCCATAAAAAAGCGATGAGAAGTTCAAAGAAATAATAGGTTTTCTTAAAAGAAGCCTGGATTATGACTGGAGCAGCTTGTCAGAAAGGGCTTGCCCCTTCTGACACAAGTAAGTCCTCACCCACAACGTATGCCTTTTGCCATGGACAATATAAAAAACGGGGATAGGGACTCCTTGGTTCAGTCATATAGTCCAGCAATTTCAGGATACCGTTCAATTAGTTTTTTATTGGCGTTTTCCATTTGCCGGCAATATTCCTCATATGAAGCGCTCAGACGTTTCATGGAAGGAATAAAAACATCATAGTAGCCGCTTGTAGTGTTAAATTCTTTAAGTTGGTTTTGAATTTTAAATGCCGGGGAATTCTTATATTCTTCTGACTGTTTAAATTCCAGATATCTTTCCAGATATTCCTTATTCTCTGACAGGAATTGATCCGGATTTTCAATGGACTTCTTTGTGTTTTCCATCATTTCAGCAATATTCTGAGTACTGATATGCTGTGTACATTCTGTTAAATAGTCCTGCAGATCCTGCGTAACACTCAGGGCCGGCATATTGTCCAGGAATTCCATGATTTTCCGGTATGCCAGGCGCTGGTCACTTGTTTTAACCGGTTCATTTAAAAATCGGGCAAAATGCAGGCAGATAAACCTGCCGTAATACCCGGGAAATGCATTCAGCAGCCGTTCCGCGATTGTTGCAGTCTGTTCAAGGGCTTCCAGTTCCCTGGCTGCGTCAGTATAGCTTTTATCCCGGGAAAGGCGGTCAAGGATTCCTTTCTTTTTCTGCTCTTTTTGGGCTGCCAGTTCTTTCTGAACCGAAAGGTTTTGCAGCAGTTCACCTGTTTCATCGACAAGTATTGCTTTGATTTCTTCCGTGCTGATTCCAAGTTTGCGTAGGACTGATATTTTCTTTAAGCACTCCACATCGCTTTCACTGAAATCACGATACCCGTTTTCTAAAACAGAAGGAACGATCAATTTCTGATCTGTGTAGTATTCAATTGCTTTTTTTGTCAAATTGGTTGTTTTGCTTGTTTCATTGATTAACATATTCATCACCTAGGAACATTATAATCCAACACCCAAGGGGATAGTCAATAGTATCTTAAAAAAATAAATTCATGGATTGGTTTTGTCTGCAATCGGATTCCGCTAAAGACGAGGGAAAATAATTGTGTTATAATATCAGCAAATAAGAATCAGGAGGGGAAATGAAAATGAAAACCATAGGATTGATAGGCGGAATGAGTTGGGAAAGTACAGTTACATATTATAAAATCGCAAATGAAACAGTGAAAAAGGAAATGGGCGGCTTGCATTCTGCAAAGGTTTTGTTGTACAGCGTGGATTTTGCTGAAATCGAGAAGTGCCAGGCAGATGGAGACTGGGATAAAAGCGCTGATATTTTATCAAGGGCAGCTAAAAATCTCGAAAAAGCGGGGGCAGACTTTATTGTGATCTGTACAAATACCATGCACAAGGTAGTTCCGCAAATCCGGAAGAGCATCGGCATTCCCCTTGTCCATATCGCTGAGGCAACGGCAGAGGAATTAAAGCGTCATAACATTACAAAGGTCGCATTGCTGGGAACAAAATATACCATGACTCAGGATTTTTATAAGGAAAAGTTAGTGGATGCAGGAATTACGGTCTTAATTCCGGATGAACAGGAGATTGAAATTGTTAACGATGTGATCTATCATGAATTGTGTTTGGGCGTTATTTCCCAAACGTCTAAGGAAGAATATTGCAGGATTATTCATGGTCTTGCAGAACAAGGCGCACAGGGAGTGATTCTCGGCTGTACGGAAATCGGTCTGCTGATACAGCAAAAGGATACAGAATTACCTGTTTTTGATACCGCACAAATCCACGCCGAAAAGGCTGCGAGGCTTTCTCTGGAAGGATAACCTCTATGGATCTCGTACAGCTTAAAATAAAAAATCATGGGAATATCAATCAATATATTTCTCAAATAAGAAAATTTGACCCTTCGATGCCCATCAATATAATAAAGCACAATATCATACATAATAATTTTGCAGTATCGTTTGATCTGCATTATTTTGATGTGTTAGAAGAGTTGGAGAGTATTGATAAAAAAGTTATATTTCGTAATTTAATAAGTTCTCTTATAGATTCAGGTGCTGATGTCGAAATCTATCATAGCGGGGAATTGATTACGCTGGAATTTCTGGATAACTGGTTAAACACCATAAATGAAATAAAACTCGAAACAGAACTGGATATGGACCGGGAATCAGGCGAAGGATAAATTTAACGAAATCAAGTGAGCAGCGAATCGGATTGCCAACATATGCGTGACAATTATAATAAAGAAAATGAGCATTATTTTAATAAAGTCCGAAATTTGCGGAGGAAAAATATGGATATACACATAGTTTATGAAGCTCCGCCGGCCCGGGATTACGTCAGCCTTCGGCTGCGTTCCGGAATGGGAAGCAAAGATTTAAACAGGAGTCAGACTGCCTTGAAGAATTCCCTGTTCACGGTATCCCTGTATGATAATGAAAAACTGTTCGGGTTTGGCAGGGTAGTGGGAGATGGGGGGATCACTTATATTGTAAGTGATATTATGGTAGATAAGGAGTATCAGCGGAGAGGCTATGCGGAGCAGATTATGAGGGCCATTGACCGTTACTTTGAAGAAAACGCCCATGAAGACAGCTACATTTGCCTGATAGCCAACCGCCCTGCTGACTTACTGTATCACAGGCACCAATTTGAATACCTGCCGGAAGATAAATGCGGAATGCTGCGGGATCAGAACTCTATGCTGCAGATTTAACCGTGGATTATTATAGGATAGGATGAAAGGATTTTACTATGATTTTATCAGATAAAACGATCTTTAAAATGTTAAAGGAAAAAACATTATTTATTGAACCGATTGAAGAGGAACAAATACAGCCTGCAAGCGTGGATATCCGCCTTGGAAATACATTCAGCATTGTTGAGGATTCACCTAATGGAATCATTACAATGCAAAATGAAATCAGCTATAAAACAATCCAGACGGATAAGTACATTCTTCTTCCGGGACAGTTTGTCCTTGCCACCACATTGGAGTATTTTGTGATGCCCAATGATCTTACGGCATTTGTTGAGGGCAGAAGCTCACTTGGAAGAATGGGCTTATTTATCCAGAATGCCGGCTGGGTTGATCCTGGGTTTGAGGGAGAAATCACTCTTGAATTATTTAATGCCAATCGCTGTGCAATCGAATTGCAGGCAGGCCGCAGAGTTGGACAGCTTGTTTTCGCCCAGTTGGATGATATTGCTTTAAATCCCTATAAGGGAAAATATCAGGGACAAAAGGGTGCTACCGGTTCCAGGGTGTTTCTGGATAAAGAGACAAAGTGATGCAATGATCAATGCAGTTTGTGTATTTAAGCTGGAGGTAAAAAAGCTATCCTGTAAAGAGCACTTATAAATTTAGGTTTATCATAATGGTTTGTCTGATTTCAGGCAGGCATTTGTAAAAATGGAAGAACAGCATTTCTAAATTGATTATAGGGGGGATTTTGTTATGATGGTGACAGGTACGTCAGGTTATTCAGCTAATTATAGTCAGATGCAGATTATGAACAGCGGAAATCAGGATACCAGTCTGAAAGCAATTCAGGATCAGATTGAAAATGTGCAGAAGCAGTTACAGGTTCTTTCCGGTAATGAAAAGATATCTGCAGAAGAAAAAATGAGCAAGCAAAGGGATTTACAGCAGCAGCTCCAGGACTTAAACAAACAGCTGGCCCAGAGAAAAATAGAAATCCAGCAGGAAAGACGGGAAAAGGCAGCTGCTAAAGTAAATAGCATGGATGAGGTTTCTCAAAATGCGGAGAATCAGGAATCCGGTATGATGGAAACCGTTTCCATGAAAGGTTTGATCCATGCAGATACTTCCATGAAGCAGGTGAAAACGGTCCAAACCGTGAAAACAGGGATGGAGGGCAGAGCCGGTGTATTGGAGAGGGAAATAAAAACAGACAGAGGAAGAGGATCCACAGAAAAAAAGGAGGCTGAACTTGCAAAGCTCAACGGACGCATCAATGATGCTTCTTCTGATATGATGAAACGGGCTGCTGATGCTGAAACAACATTGGAGGTATCCGGAGAAAATAAAGAGAGGACAGAAGAAGGAGATACGAGAGACCGCCTGGAAGATACAGCGGGAGATTCTATGTACATACACCTATCTGAAGAAGAGATAAAGGGCCAGTATGTGGATATGAGATTGTAATTTTCAGGAGATTTCAAAAATGGGATTTCCTGATTAAGGATTGACAGCGCCTCTGGTAAATGATATGCTTTTAAGCCGTCACATAGTGGCGGCTTTTATAGCGGAAAAACCAGGATAGCACAGAGGTTATGCCCGGTGAAGCGGGGGCCACCCGATAGTGCGGGTGAGGCTCTGCTGGGTGGGCTGTGACCCTTGGTCATTGGGAATATCCGATTGAACAGGAGGATTTAATATATGGAATTTAGACAGCTGACAGATGGTATTTATTACAGCATGTTTGATAAAGAGGCCGACAGGCCGGTCCTTGGATATGTAAAAGGGCAGAAATATTCTTTTATGGTGGACGCAGGCAATTCCAAAAGTCATGTGGAATCATTTTATGAAGCTCTGGATAAGGAAGGCTTAAAAAGGCCGGACATGATTGCGGTCACCCATTGGCATTGGAATCACACCTTTGGTTTGCACGCAGCAGCAGGGATCACCATTGCCCATGAAAAAACCAACGCTAAATTAGAAGAAATGGCGGAATGGAAATGGACGGATTCTGAGATGAAAAAGAGGCTGGAAGAAAAGATTGAGATCGAATTTGCGGATACGTGTATCCGTAAAGAATATCCGCTGCTTTCGGAAATACGGGTGGTGACTTCTGATCTTTCTTTCAATGATGTTATGAAGATTGATCTGGGAGGCGTTTTTGCAGAATTGCATCATGTGCCATCTCCTCACAGTGAAGACTGTGTCTGCGTATTCATACCTGAGGAAAGAGTGTTGTTCATTGGAGATGGGGTTGGAGTGGATTATTATAATAACTGCTTTTTAGATAAGAGCAAACTGCGTTCATTGATTACGGCAGTGGAAGGATTTGATTTTGATATTTGCGTCATGGGGCATGCCGAACCCATGAGTAAGCAAAATATCTTAAACATCATGCATTCCCTCCTGAGCCGGAAGGAAAACCGCTGAGAAATCTTTGCTATGCGATCATCTGTTTACATGGTATATTTAGAGGGAGAAAGCTAAAAATAACGGTAATCATTGATCATTACATCGTGCAGATAAGAACAGGAGGTTTTACCATGTTAGGTCATTATTTGATGTTTAACAGAAACTGTGAAGAAGCAGTTAAGGTTTATGAAAAGGCGTTTAACGGGAAAATCATTGAAATGCAAAAATACAGCGACATGCCGCCTAATCCTGCTTTCCCTATTCCCGATGAAGACAAGAACCTGGTTTTACATGCCAAGGTGCAGCTTGACGGTATGGAGATCATGTGCGCTGACAGCTCCGAACGAAGCATAAAAGGTGATAATATGTATGTATCCATCACAACTAAGGATGCTGGGCTGGTGAAAAAAGCATGGGGTATTTTAAAACAGGACGGAGAAATATATATGGAACTGGCCCCGTCATTTTTTGCAGCTCTTCATGGATCCTTACAGGATAAATACGGCATCAACTGGATGTTTACGGCATTAAAATAGATACAAGCTGTAAATGGACTTACCGGTTCACCCCGTCATGTGGGCCGGTAAGCTTGTTAAAAGATCTGGCGGAATGATTCAGCCCAAAAATCAGATTCGTCCTCAAAAGGGACGATTTTTATTTAAGGAGAGTGACTCTGGACGGCAGTCCATCCTGCTTTTGGCAAGGATATTCCAAATTGTCTGGATCAAACCCTGTTTTCAAACACTTACTATTAACAAAATACGAGAGAAAGGATGACGGGATGAAAAAACTGGACAGAGAGTTTTACAACAGGGATTCGATCCTGGTTGCCAGGGAGTTATTAGGAAAAGTACTTGTTCACCAATGGGAAGGGCAGAGGGTCTCAGCCAGGATCGTGGAGGCGGAAGCTTATATGGGCCTTGAAGATAAGGCGGCCCATTCCTACGGCGGGAGGAGGACTCCAAGGGTGGAAGTCATGTATGGAGATCCTGGTTTTGCCTATATATTTCCAATCTATGGGATGTACTTCTGCTTTAATGTGGTGACAAGGGAAAAGGGCGTTCCCCAGGCGGTTTTAATAAGAGGTGTGGAACCCTTGGAGGGAATCCGGGAGATGGCGGAAAAAAGATATGGAAAGCCTTATGAGGAACTGTCAAAAAGTCAGCGAAAGGGCATCTCAAACGGGCCTGGAAAGCTGTGCAAGGCATTATCCCTGGACAGAAGCTTTAACGGCGCAGACTTATGCGGCGACCAGGTATATATTGAGGAGGGGCCAGGTGAGGACTTTCAAATCATAGCAACAAAACGGATAGGGATCGATTATGCGGAAGAAGCCAGGGACTATCTTTGGCGGTTCTATATAGAAGGGACTCAGTAAGGCACCTTATAGACGTTCTCAGCCGGAAAAAAGGCATCAGGATTTCTCCCGGTGCCTTTGCAGCTTCTTCATTCCGTTTATTTTTTCCTGGCTGAAATAATCAGCATCATGGGCCTGCGAAGCTCATCTTCCATGCCTTTGACGGTTTCGAGCAGATGTTTTGATGGCTGAGGCTCCACAACTCCGGTCAATTCAAATCCTCCCTGCATCAAACCATTTAAGTAGGTTGTCAGTGTCTTATGATATTTGGTGACCTTTTCTCCAAGGAAATTGGCCTGTCTTGGTCCCTCAAAAAAGTAATTGTCAACCGGGAAGTGAAGGATCTTTCCGGTTTCATCGCAATACCATTCCTGGCTTCCATAAGCCGTAAAAACCGGATGCTCTGCAGAGAAAATAAAATCTCCTCCCTGTACAAGACAGGAGGATACTTTCTCAACAATTCCTTCAAAGGATTCAATATAATGGAATGCAAGAGAACTGATGACGGCATCAAAGGAATTTTCTCCGAAAGAAATATCCTCTATGGGCATTTGGTGATAGGAGATTTTATTGCTTGTCTTTTCTCTGGCCGCTGAGAGCATATTTTGGGAAATATCAACGCCTGTGACAGACTTGGCGCCATGTTCTATGGCATATTGGCAGTGCCAGCCAAATCCGCAGCCTAAATCCAGCACCCTTCTATCTTTAAAATCAGGCAGCATTGCTTCAAGGGTCTTCCATTCGCCTGCACCGGCAAGCCCTTTTGTGGAACGGTCCATGTTACTGTATTTTTCAAAAAAAGTTTTGTTATCGTATTGATTTTGTTTCATGGCTGAATTCTCCTGTTTATATTATTTTATACCGCTTTTGTGTGGCCGGTTTTCTTCCTTTATTCAAAGCTTCAAAGAGATTATATCACAATTATGAGTAAAAATCCTTAAAGATCGGGTAAATACAGGAGATTATGGCTTAAGCTTAAACAAAGTAAAGGATGATTATATACCATATAAGTAGGAATAACGATTGTTATTATATGAGAATTGATGTAAAATTTATATAGCATTGATTGCATGGTTTGGGGACCGGTCTATGCCGGCTGGATCCCAAAGCGGAAGGAGGCATTATTCTGGAGATGGAACAATTTTCGATCCGGCGTCCTGGAATTATCGGAGAAGAAAAATTCAGACAATATGCGGTGCTCATTCCCCTGATCCGCATTTCAGGAATCACATATCTGCTGTTTGAAAAACGATCCAATCAACTGAAACGCCAGCCGGGGGAAGTCTGCTTTCCCGGCGGAAAGCTTGAGGAAGGGGAATCCCTGGAAGAATGTGCGGTGCGTGAAACGTCTGAGGAGCTGAATGTACTGCCTGAGCGGATAGAAGTGATGGGACCGGGGGATATTTACTTATCGCCGTTTAACTTAATGATCCATTCTTTTATCGGCGTTATAAATGACTATCAGGATACATTCAGCAGGGATGAGGTGGAAGAGATCATAAAGGTGCCGCTGGATTTCCTTTCCAGCCAGGAGCCTGAGAGATTTGTGAGCAAGCTGATTTCAGAACCTCCGGAAGACTTTCCGTATGAATGGATTCCGGGAGGGGTAAAATACCCTTGGGCAAAAGGAACTTATGACGTCTTGTTTTACAAATATGAGAACTGGATCATATGGGGCATGACGGCACAGATCGTAAAGTCAGCGGTGAATCTGATGAAAGAATACGATATCAGGTGATTTTATTTTATTTTCAAGAGAGGTGATTCCTATGAAGAAAGAAATTTATTTGGCAGGCGGCTGCTTTTGGGGAACAGAAAAGTACTTGGAAAATATTCCGGGCGTTCTGTTTACAGAGGTGGGATATGCCAATGGCAATACCGAAAATCCTACTTACAAGGAAGTGTGCAGCTATGATACAGGGCACGCGGAAACGGTGAAGGTGGAGTATGATGACACCGTGATAGGGCTGCCGTATATTCTGCAGCTTTATTATGACGTGATCAATCCTGTAAGCGTAAACCGCCAGGGCGGCGATATCGGTTCCCAGTACAGGACCGGGATCTATTTCACCGAAAACAAGGATGAGCCGGTGATCCGGGATTCTATAAACGAACTTCAGAAAAAATATGAAGAAAAGATAGCAATTGAAGTAAAGTCTCTTTCCTGCTATTACAGAGCAGAAGAATACCATCAGAAATATTTAGACAAAAATCCGGGCGGCTATTGCCATATCGGTGCTGATAAATTTGAAAAGGCTAAGACGGCAGAGGATAAAAGCAGGAAATTTGTAAAAAAAACTAGAGGTGAATTGAAAGAAGACCTGACTGATATCCAGTTTGAAGTAACCCAGAACAGCGCAACCGAGCCTCCTTTTCAAAATGAGTATTTTGATCAATTTGAAGAGGGTATTTATGTGGATATTACAACAGGGGAACCGCTTTTTATGTCAACCGATAAATTCGAGTCTGGCTGCGGCTGGCCAAGCTTTTCCAAGCCCATTGATTTGGAGTCTATCGAGAATTTAGAAGACCGCAGCTTTGGAAGGATCCGTACGGAAGTAAGAAGCAGGCTGGGAGACGCTCATTTGGGCCATGTGTTTGAGGATGGTCCCATAGACAGGGGAGGACTACGTTATTGCATCAACAGCGCTTCTTTAAGGTTCATTCCAAAGGAACAGATGGAGAAGGAAGGATATGGGAATTATTTAAAGCTGTTTTAAACGGCAGGGTTAATAAACAACGGAAGAAGAATAAAGGATGATTGATGAAATACTGAAGTATAATAAAGAGTTTGTTGAAAACGACGGGTATGTAAAATATATTACCGATAAGTATCCGGATAAAAAGGTTGCCATTGTAACCTGTATGGATACAAGATTAACGGAACTGCTGCCGTCAGCTCTGGGGCTTAAAAACGGTGATGCAAAAATCATCAAAAACGCAGGTGGAATCATTTCCCATCCTTTTGGAAGCGCAATGAGAAGCCTGTTGATCGGGATCTACGAGCTGGATGTGAAGGAGATCTTTGTGATCGGTCACACCGATTGCGGGGCCAGATACACTGACAGCAAGAAGATCATTGAAAAGATGAAACAGCGGGGAATTGATCAAAAGAGCATTGACCTGGTAAAATACTATGGCATTGACTTTGATTCATGGCTGGGAGGCTTTATGGATCTGGATTTATCCATTAAAAAATCCGTAGAGCTGATACGCAGCCATCCCTTTGTCCCGGAGGAGATCATGGTATACGGATTGGTGATAGATTCTGTAACAGGAGAATTGAGGAAGGTCGTTTAAAGGGAGGAGTTTTATGCTCATTCCCTATGGAAATGGAACATGAATTGTACTCAAGAGGTGATAAGTATGAAATTAGGTATTGTCGGATCAGGATTGATCGTGGGGGAGTTTCTGCCCATGGTTCAGCATTTGGTTAAAACAGAGGTAACTGCCATCTGCTGTACAAAAAGAAGTGAAGATGTGGGTAAGGAGCTTGCAGATAAGTACCACATAAAACATATTTTTACGGATTTCCAGGAATTTTTAAACGGAGATTTGGACACGGTTTATGTGGCCCTGCCCAATCATCTGCATTTCCAGTTTGCAAAAGAGGCATTGGAGGCGGGCAAGCATGTGATCGTTGAAAAGCCCTTTACCACAACCTATGAGGAGGCTTTGGTGCTGAGCGGGCTCGCCAGGGAAAGGAAGCTGTTTTTGATTGAGGCGGTCACAACCCTGCATCTGCCCAATTACAAAAAAATAAAAGAACTGCTGCCGTCCCTGGGAAACATAAAGATCGTACAATGCAATTACTCCCAGTATTCCAGAAGATACGACAGCTTTAAAGAAGGCCGCATTTTGCCTGCTTTTGATCCTAAGTGTTCCGGCGGTGCCCTCATGGACATTAATATTTATAACATCCACTACGTTGCAGGATTGTTCGGCAGGCCCTTAAAGGTGGAATACTTTCCAAATGTGGAAAGGGGAATCGACACTTCCGGAATATTGATATTGGATTACGGAACCTTTAAATGCACCTGTATCGGAGCAAAGGACTGCAAGGCTCCCATAGCAAACAACATCCAGGGAGATAAAGGAGTTATCCATCAGGATACACCTGCCAGCATCTGCGATAACTTTGAAGTAATTATGAACGATGATACAAAATTTTTTATAAACGAGAACAACTGCGATCACCGCATGATGAATGAATTCCTGGAATATCAGGACATGATCTGCGGCAATGATTTAGAAAAATGCTATGAGCTTTTAGACCACACGCTGTTGGTAAGCGAGATCCAGACGATTGCAAGGCGTAAGGGAGGAATTGTATTTCCGGCGGATGCGGGAATTTGAGGGAAACTGATTCACAGATAAAAAGCATTTTTCACAATTGACAATTCCCCCTTCCTGTGTTATTATTGCGGAAATAGTGAAAAGGCAATGAAGAGAAGTAGTACATATACAATAAATTTCAGAGAGAAGATGGTTGGTGAGAATCTTTATTTTAGTATATCGAAGCAGTCTCGGAGCTTTGAACCGAATAACATTTTTTTCCCTGATCCAGGGAAGATGGTTTAGTAGGCTTCAACGTATTCCCACGTTACAGGGACACGATATGCTGGTATCGTAGAGAGTGCAGAGATTTCTCTGAATTTAGGTGGTAACACGGATTGTACATTCGCCCTAAACGTTTCGACGTTTAGGGCGTTTTTTTATTACCTTCCCCTATTAAATTACTTAGAAAGAAGGAGAGCATTGATGAGGAGTTTTGAAAAATCCAGTAAGCTGGATCATGTGTGCTATGATATCAGAGGTCCGGTCATGGATGAAGCCAACCGGATGATGGAACAGGGAATTGATATATTAAAGTTAAATATCGGGAACCCGGCCCCCTTTGGCTTCCGGGCGCCGGAGGAGCTGCTTAAGCAGATGAATGAAAACCTGTGCCATACGGAAGGCTATTCTGATTCCAAAGGGCTGCTTTCGGCCAGAAGGGCCATCGTAAAATACTGTAAGAAAAAAGGGATCGAACAGGTAACATTGGATGATGTATACACCGGAAACGGCGTAAGTGAGCTGATCACCTTATGCATGCAGGGACTGTTAAACTGCGGGGACGAGATCCTGGTCCCTTCGCCGGATTATCCTTTATGGACCGCTTCGGTGACCCTTTCAGGGGGAACCGCTGTCCACTACACCTGTGATGAAGCAGCGGAATGGTATCCGGATATTGAGGATATAAAAAGTAAAATCACAAGCAGAACCAAGGGACTTGTCATCATCAATCCCAACAATCCTACGGGCACATTGTATCCGAAGGAAGTCCTTGAAGAAATTGTGGAGGTCTGCCGGAAGCATGGCCTGATCATCTTTGCAGATGAAATTTATGACAGGCTGGTTTTAGACGGCCTGGAGCATGTGTCCATCGCCTCCCTGGCCCCGGACCTTTTGACCATTACCTTTAACGGTCTATCCAAATCCCATTTGATTGCAGGATACCGCTGCGGCTGGATGAGCCTTTGCGGGGATAAGTCCTTTGCAAAAGGCTATGTGGAAGGGATTAATTTATTATCTTCCATGAGGCTCTGCTCCAATGTTCCTGCCCAGTCCGTGATCGAAGCTGCCCTGGAAATGGAAGAGGAAACAAAAGAGCTGCTGGTGCCAGGCGGGAGAATCTACGAGCAGAGAGAATACACCTATGAGGCCTTAAATGCCATCCCAGGGATTTCTGTGATAAAGCCAAAAGCAGCCTTTTATATGTTCCCTAAAATCAATACCGGTAAATTCAACATTTATGATGATGAAAAGTTTGTCCTTGACTTTTTAAAGGATAAGAAGATCTTATTGACCCATGGAGGCGGGTTCCACTGGGAAAAACCGGATCATTTCCGGGTGGTTTACCTTCCGGAACTGAGCCAGCTTAAGATGGCATGTGATCAGCTGGCGGATTTCATGTCCTATTACATACAAAAATAGGAGGGCTGAGTTGTGATGGCCTGAGAATATCAAAAGAGCATTGGGCCGGCATATTACCCGGCCGGCCAATGCTCTGAGTGTTAATTTTGTTCCGTGAGCTTAAGATAATTTTTCAGTTCCCTGTTCCAGCCATCAAACCTCTCATCCTTCCGGTGGTCGGTCAGGCTCATGTGTTCCAGCAAATATTTTCCCATATAGTCTGACACCTTTTTGGCTCCAAAGTAATTTAAGTGATCCCCGTCATCCCGGGAGTCATTTGCCCAGTCAATGCCCAGGGTATCAATATCTAAATTCAGGTCAATATAAGTTAAATGGTTTTCATTGGCAAAGGCCGCTGCCGCATTGTGCTTGGAGTAGGACCAGCACTTTGGCGATGGAGCGCTGTACAGGATCAGCAGGATATCTTTATCCCTACACAAGCCTGCGATTTTATTTAAGTACAATAAGGGCTGGTCATCGATCACATAAACATCGTCTGTTTCCGTGACATAAGGCCCGCTTTTGTAAGGCTTTACGATTGCGCTGTATTGATATCCCTTATAAACCGTAGCCGGCGCCTGTTTTGCCTTATGTCCTATGGCCTTCAGCATGTAAAAATGAAAATATTTCCAGTTGTCGTGATATTTGTAAATGGGAAATATTTTTTTAACCGCTTCCTCAATGGAGGTTTCAAGGGTGTTGATGTATTTGAAATCCCGGTAAAATGCATTGGTTTCCAGGAAAACAACTTTTGGGTGCTGGTTTTTAAGAAGGTGTTCCAGTAAATAGTATGTATCCTGCAGCTGCTGGCTTGGGACGCCGCAGTTATATCCGGAGTAGCCGTAAGCATTCCAGATCTCCATGGGTGAAATGCTGGCACTGCATTCGCTGTCCCCTATGGACACATAGTCTATGGTATCTTTTGGCTCCTTTAGAATGCCGTTTGCTTTTTTATATAAACTGTCTCCCATGTTATTATAGGGAATAAGCAAGTAGGAGGCAATGTACAGTAAAATAAGAAGTCCGGTTAAAAATGAAATTGATTTTATCCTGTTTTTGCTTTTCATCACATCACCTCTTAAAATCCGGCATAAATAAGCTTTGCAGGTACATATCCGTCGCCGTATGCTCCCAGCACGATGATAAGGAGGATGGCGGCGTAAAGAAAGCTCCAGCGGGCAGCCCTGTTCCAGCCGGAAATCCTGTCACGGATGGAGATTCCCTTTTCATGGATCACGCCCACCGCATATACCGCAATAAAGCCAAAGAATACGGCAAGAAAATCCGGCAGGGTCAGCCCAAGCTTAAGCAGGGAACCGTCTGTTACCGCGGACCAGTGAAAGCCGGTAAAAATGGACCGGAACATATCCATGCCTGAAGTCAGGCTGTTTGCCCGGAAGAAAAGCTCTCCAGTAAACACGATCAAAAGCAGCTTTATTGTCTGAAAGCCCCGGTACAAAGTGCCGGACCGGTGGACCCTTAAAGCCCCGGTGATCCTTTGTATCTCCGGTTCCATCAGATTCCCCAATAGAATGAGAACAAAATAATACATTCCAAAGAAAATATAGTTCCAGCCTGTTCCGTGCCATAGTCCGTTTAAGATCCAAACGCCAAACAGTGCGGCAGAAGAGGAAATGACCTGCCCCATATGCTTTCCCAATTTAGCCCGGGAGCTCTTTCCCAGATTCTTAACGAATCTGGTTAAGGATATGGGATAAAAGATATAATCCTTTAACCAGGCACCAAGAGTGATATGCCACCGTCTCCAGAATTCCGACGCAGTTTTGGAGAAAAAGGGCTGGCAAAAGTTCTCGGGAATGGTTATTCCAAACATTTCTCCGGTTCCGATGGTCATATCAATACAACCTGAAAAATCCGCATACAGCTGAAAGGTATATAATACGGCTCCTGCGATAACGATGATTCCGCCGTAATGGTTGGGAGTGTCAAAGATGGTTTCCACAAGCAGGTTCAGGCGGTCGGCAATAACAAGCTTTTTAAATAATCCCCACATCATCCGCTGAAGGCCGTAAGTGACGTTCTTATATTCCAGGGGCCTCCCCTGATACAGAGCCTGGGCAGTCTGAGAGTAGCGGCAGACAGGGCCTTCCAGGAGGGAAGGAAAAAAAGAAAGGTACAGAGCCAGTCTGCTTAGATTGTCATCAGCCTCTATTTTTTCATAATAAACATCGATCAGATACGAAATCGCCTGCAGGGTATAAAAGGAAATACCAATGGGCAGGGCGAATTTCATGGAAGGCAGAAGCCTTGGAAATGAAATTGCCTTTAGTAAAACATTAAAGTTTTCAAAAAAGAAGCCGGAGTATTTTAAAACCAGTAAAATGCTAAGCTGCAATCCAATCCCAAACCACAAGATTCTGCGGCGCTTGCCTTCATAAGCAGTCTTTCGGGCCTTTTTATCCTCAGGGGCATACTCCACAGATAAATAGCCTCTTTTACAGGAAGCAAGCCATAAGCCCATGTGATGAATGGAAAGAGTGGAAAAAATCAGGTACGCCAGAAGTCTTCCGCTGAAGGAGAGGAAGAAAACATAACTGGCACACAGCAGGATTCTATAGCGGCAGTGCCGGGGCGTAAGGTGATAAGCCAGCAATACAACGGGCAAAAAGATAAAAAGGTACAGGAGTGAGTTATAAGCCATGGCCTATTCCTCTTTTAACCGGTTGATCATCCTCCATAGTGCTTTGGCAGAATTAAAATTAGCGGGTACCATATCCATGGGAGTGATATTGATGCCAAAGGCATCCTCTAATTCAGGAATGAGAGAGAGAATGGAGAAGGAATCAAAAAGGGCGCCGTCAATAAGTCCTGTCTCTGTTTCATAGTCAATGCCCGGATTGATTCCATTTAAAATTTCTAATAATTGTTCCATGATTTTAGTCTCCTTTATGATTGGAAATAATTGAAAGCATCCGTTTGAAAACGGGGTCTTGCAATGCGGAACCGCTCTTTTTCAGAATAGAGAAGGACCAGGGGTAAATCTCTGCTTAAAAATAAGGACATTCCCTCTGTTACTGAATAAGCACCGGTCTTTTGGAAAATAAGCGGATCACCAACTGAAAGGTCTTGAAAGGGGTGCTGCTTAACCAGCACATCACCGGCCGTACAAAGGGAGCCGCAGACCGTCCATTTCTTTTTCTCCCCATTCCGTTGATGAAAAGGAAGGATGGGCGGCTTTTTCATGGCCAGCATCTGCCCGTAATAATTAAGCTGGTGGATTCCGCCGTCAACAATGCAGTAAGGCTCGCCCTTGTTTGTTTTTATATCCGCCACCCTGGTCACATAAGAACCGCAGTGGGCGGCAATAAATCTTCCCATCTCCAATGCGACCCTTCCCCCAAAGGTAAGGTTTTTGAGAAATTCTGCAAGGCCGTTTAACATTTCAGCCTCCATATTTTTCTCTTCTTCGAAATAGCAGATGGGAAGTCCTGGACCATATTCCAGCTTTTTTACTGCAAAGCCATACTGCTGGCTTAATTCCCTGCAAAACTGATCCAGCATCTTCAGCTCATTTTCCAGCTTTGTTAAGGATTTTTTTTGGGTGCCGGAAAAGTACTGAATTCCTTCAATGGTCATGAATTGATGGGGGCCCCCTGCGATGATCTGCCGGATCAGGCTTCCATCCATGCCGAACTGGTTGCCGGAAGTCAGGCGGAGAAGAACCCGGGCCGGTATATGAAGGCGCTCTGTTAAGGCGGCAAGCATCTGCCAGTGGGAGAGGGATTCCGCTGTATAAATGATCTTATCTCCATACCGTTCCAGGGCATATTTCAAATCATCAGGCTTTTTATGTACGCCGGACATGACGGCCTTCCCCATGTTAATACCGGCTCTTTCACAGATGGATAATTCCCCGGGAGAGCAGACCTCAAAGGAATCCACCAGCTCTTCCAGCTCCTTAATGACAAATGGATTGGCTTTCATGGCATAGCATAATTCAGTTTCAGGTCCCAGGACATCCCGGATTTTCCTGACCTGCATTGCCAGGATATCCGTATCAAAAATGTAGAAGGGAGTAGTGTACTCATGAAGGGCATATTCAAATTTCGTCTCATTCATGGCTGTTTTCCTTTCTCCATCTCCAATAATTTTTTTCTGTCCATTTTTCCGTTTGCAGTGACCGGCAATGAACGGAGAGGGCAGAAAACGGAGGGAATCATGTAAACCGGAAGGGATTTCCTCATTTCAACTGAAATTTCCTTTTCTTTCATATCACCTACGTAAAAAGCAAGGATCCGGTTTTTTTCCTCATCAAAGACGCAGCATGCCCGTTCAATGAGGGGGCAGCTGTTTAAGGCGGCTTCGATCTCTTCCAGCTCTATTCGGTGGCCCATGTGTTTGATCTGAAAATCCTTACGCCCGGCAAAGCAAAGCTCCCCGTTCTCATCATAGAAAGCCAGATCACCGGTCCGGTAAATGGTCTCTAAGTAACGGGTGTTAAGGGGATTTTGCACAAAGGCCCGTTTTGTCTGTTCCGGATTGTTATAATACCCAAGGGCCAAAGCCGTTCCTGATACGCAAAGTTCCCCGCTCCGGCATTTTTCCGTGACCGGCTTATCATCCGGATCCAGCAGAAAGACCTTTTCATTGGGAAACGGTTTTCCAATGGGCAGCGTCTCATGAGCTTTAAATTCCCGGTTTACAGGGTAGTAGGTGCAGTTGCATGTGATTTCCGTTGGGCCGTACAGGTTTACATAGCTTGCGTTTGGAAGGTATTTCTGCCAGATCGTTAAAAACTTCACAGGCATTGCCTCGCCGCTGAATAAAACCTTATTGACCCTGGAAGGAACTTTATAGGTAAATCCCTTTAACTGGGTGATCAGGCACAGGGCAGAAACAGCCCAGATTAAGGTGGTTACCCTGCGTTCACACAGAAAATCCAGCAGCTCTGCGGGAATGGAGAACAGCCTCTTTGGGATGATGACCATAGTTGCCCCCACCTTAAGGGCGGAGTAAATATCCTTTACAGACACATCAAAGTCAAAGGGCGCCTGGTTTCCTATCATGTCTTCCGCCACGATGCCGAACATGGAAGGAAAATATTCCATAAAGTCAATGACCGACCGGTGGCTGACCAATACTCCTTTTGGAGCTCCCGTTGAACCGGAAGTAAAGTTGCAGTACAAAGGGTCGATATCTAAGGACCGCTGACGGATGAGCTGCAAGGTTTCTTCCTTTATTCCGCTTTTTACAGCTGTCTGGTAATCAAACAGATTCCCGTTAAATCCAACGTCTTCCGGCAGCGCACTGGAATCACCCAGGGTGATGACGGAGCCTGCCTTAAGGACTTTTAGAATCTGCCGTATGCGTGCGGCCGGCTGTTCCGGGTTGATGAGGACATAAAAGCAGCCGGCATATACGATTCCCATGAATGCTGTTAAGGCCTCCACGCTCTTATCCATGAAGACGGCGACAGGGCTTCCCGGTAATTCAAAATCGGCAAGAAAGCTGCCGATCCGTTTGGCATTTGACAACAGTTCCTGGTAAGAGCAGCATGTTATCTGATCTTCCGCAGCAATTTTCTCAGGGTACAGGCTTGCGGAATGTTCCAGATACTCTAATACGTTTCTCATAGGTTCTTATTCCTCTCTGGCAGATTCCATTGGAAACGTTACACGGACGTTGAAATTTGTCCGGGTTTTTCGCATTTCAAAGGTACCGCTCATTTGTTCTACGATTTTCTGACAGGTTTTGAGTCCAATGTTGGTGCTTTCCAAAAACTCGCTGTCCTTGCGGATCTCATTGGAAATGATGATTACCAGGTTGCTGCTGTCTGCCTGGCTTTTGACAATGACCGGCTCATCCTTGCCGGCGTATTTTTTTACATTGGAAAACAGATTATCAAACAGTCTCCTTAAATATTGGAGGTCAGCAGTTATGCTGCATGACTGCTCCACAAATTCTGTCTTTACGTCAAACCCCAGGTTGCCAAGGTCAAATACGTGTTCCATAAAAAGCTGCTGGAGCAGGATCTTTGCATCGAAGGTCTCCATCTGCATCAAAATCTGCTCCTTGCCGAATACAAGAAAATATTGGAACAGCCGGTCAGATAAATCTTTTAGCTGAAGGGACTTTTCCTTGCAGCTTTTGATGTACTTATCAAGCTGTTCCTCTGAATGGCAGCTTTTTGAGTCCAGTATTTCCAGGTAGCCGATAAGGGAAGTAAGGGGCGTCCGTATGTCATGGGACATGGAAGTGATCAGTTCACTGTTAGCTTCCCAGGCTTCCTTTTCGCTTTTATATCTGGTAATGATGGAATTTCTCATGTTATCCGCATTTTTTGCCAGCAGGGCAATTTCATCATTTCCTTTATAATAAATCGGCTGTTCCAAATCCCCTTTTTCAATGAGGGACACCTCTTTTGAAAGAAGCATGATCCTGGCAATGATCCGGTGGTTATAGGCGATCAGGATCACAAACAGAAACAGGAAAAAAACTCCCCATGAAACATAGGACACCAGGTTATACCATTTTATTTCCGATGAATCGATGATGGACACGGAATAGGTGCCGTCGCTGAATGTAATATCCCGTATGGCCTGCTTGCCGGTTTCCCCAATAGAGGCGGCGGTTTCATAGGAGGCGTAGGCATCGTTCCAGAAGCCGGATTCGTAAATGATCTCATTGCCGTTAAATATGGTCACGTAAACGTATTTATGGTTTTTCACCCATTTGGAAATGGATCTTACGTTTTTTACGGATATCTGGTATTTATTGATGTAATTTTCAAAAGAGTTTTGATAGTTGGTCAGCCGTTTCCATGCGGCATCTTCATTCATGTGGTTTCTGGATACCAGATAATCTCCGAAAGCCTGGGCGGCAAAGTACATTCCAAAGCTGATGACTGCCCCAAAGATCAAGACAAATATCTGTTTATACCGTAAAGATGAGATCCATTTATGCTTCATCGATCTGATAGCCCTTTCCCCAGATGGTTCGTATGATGGCAGGATTGTTGAAATCCAGCTCCAGTTTTTTCCTGAGTTTTAAAATATGGACCATGACCGTATTGGTGGAAGAAGGCAGGAATTTATCATTCCATACGCCCTCATAGATTGCCTGGGCATCTTTTACTTTGCCCCTGTTCTTCACCAGATACATTAGAACCTGGAACTCCGTATCCGTAAGCTCGATTTTTTGATTTTCCCGGAAAACAAAACGGCCTGCGGTGTCGATCCGGATATCCTGAAGACGGATTTCTGAAAGATCTGAAGCAGGTTCTGCCTTCCCTTTGTAAACGACATATCTTCTTAAAAGGGAGCGGACTTTCATGAGAAGCTCGGCCTGTGAAAATGGCTTTACAAGATAATCATCACCGCCGTTTTCATAGGCAGCTGTTTTGTCGCTTTCTTTTGATTTTGCTGTTAAAAACAATACCGGTGCAGAAGATATTTTCCGGATCCGGGTACAGGCATCGATCCCCGATAAGCCGGGCATCATAATGTCCAGAATAATAAGGTCAATATCAGGATTTCCAGTAACGGCTGCCACCGCGTCCTTTCCATTCATTGCTTCGGATACGGAATAGCCGTTGTTTTCCAACTGAATGCGGAGAACTTCCCGGATGTCCGCATCGTCATCCACTACCAGGATCTGCTGCGCTGTGTTCATGGACCGGCGTCCTCCTTTTCTATTATTTTGACCGAATCAATTAGCGAAGCGGAGAGTCCGCCCGATGGTGCGGGGAGCTCTGTGACACTTGGTCATTGCGAATATCCCTTTGGCTATGAAAAATTATATCATTTGTGGATAGAATGACAATGAAAATCAGGGGAATTAAGAATTATTAAGAAATGGTATGGAAGAAAAAAGGCCGGTTAAAAAGGACCGGCCTGAGTGGTTTTTTTGGAGGAATAAGCCATGCCCATGTAGGCATCCCCTGAGCGCAGTTCATCAAGCATCTGATTGATCCGCTTTCTGCGCGTTTCCGGTCGCCTGGCTCTTGTGATCCATCCGATATAATCGTTTCTCTGATAGGGGGGACGGGCATCATAGGCTTGGGTGAGACCTTCCGTTTGAAGTTCTGTCATCACATCATCAGGCATGGGATAGCGGGGACGCAATGTTTTTTCCTTTGCTTTTCCTGCCCTTTTCTCCTCTGCCAGCGCTTCCTGCTCGGTGACCCGGAAGCGGACCATTCTGCCAATGAGTTCCAAGGGAAGGGGCTTGTCATAGGGAAACTGGACCGTGCCCTTAGAGAAGCGGTATTCCTTCAGCTCTTCTTCAAAGGCTTCAATTGCGGTGGGGGCCGGGTGAAATCCGATATGTTTTTTCTCTGCTGAAAAATGCACCAGATTGCCGTAATAGACAAATGTGGCCATTCCCCAGCTGATTTTTTCCTCTGCTTTTGGTGCGGCTTCCTTAATGGTCTGGTACAGCGTTCGCAGCAGGGGCTGTATTTCCGGGGCGCGGCCTGTGATGTATTCATCAATGGTGGTTGGGAGTTCCTGTTCCATGTGGTACCTCTTCTTTCTGTTTTTGTATTTTGTTTGCTCTGTTTATTTTACCACAAAAACCTGTTTTAAAATAAAAATAAAGCGGTGAACCGGAAAAATTTTTAGTTTTATACATTGCTCAGGATCAAAAGACAGGATGCTTGTTTGTCTGCCGTTTTTCATAAAATATTTACATATGGGAAATAAATTGTGATATGATGAATGCATCAGAAAAGAAGCCCGTAGGAAAGGTGGAATACATATATGAAAACAGGTAAGGAATTGATCAATGAGATTTATGAAACCATGCCGGCTGCTGGAGAGGCGGCGATTTGGTGGCTTGGCCAGTTAGGCTTTGCCGTAAAGCTTGGAGGCAGGACCTTTTACATGGATGCCTTTTTATCCCCGCATCCAAACAGAAGGGTCCCTTCCCTGTTAGAGCCTGAGGAGGTGACAAATGCAGATTACATCTTTGGAAGCCATGACCATGCGGACCATATTGACAGGAAGGTCTGGCATCAGCTGTCAGTCAGCTCTCCAAATGCCAAATTTATCGTGCCAAAACTGCTCATCTCTTCCCTTTCCAACGATCTTAATATAAAAGAAGACCGGTTTCTGGGGCTTGATGATGGGGTTACTTTAAAGCTGTTGGATGATATGAGCATAACAGGGATAGCCGCTGCCCATGAATTTCTTGACCAGGATCCGGATACAGGTTCTTTCCCCTATCAGGGCTGTGTTGTGGAAGGAGGAGGCTGCACCCTGTACCATTCCGGAGACACCTGTATTTACGAAGGGATGTATGGCAGGCTCAGGAAATTTGAAAAGCTTGATGTGATGTTCCTTCCCATCAATGGACGGGATGGCAGGAGATATAAGGAAAACGTCATCGGCAACATGACATACCAGGAAGCAGCGGATATGGCGGGGACTTTCAGGCCCGGTCTGGTGATCCCGGCCCATTACGAGATGTTTGAAAAAAACAGTGAGGATCCATGGCTGTTTGCGGATTATCTTACAGCCAAATATCCCGGTGTCAACTACTGGATCGGCGGGCATGGGGAAAGGATTATGATCAGGCATTAAGGAATAAGAGGCAGAAAAGAGGCATTCGGACGGACATCCGGATGCTTTTTTATTAATTTAACAATTTCTTTACACCTGGATTTTTTGTTGAGAAATCGTCATTGTGTTAAGATGCTGTTTATTTTTGTGTAAATCTTGTTAAGAAGTCGTATATATTTTTGCATAAAAGCATGGTCTGCCCCCGCATTTTTCAGTTTTATCCTGCTTATTGAGAAGTTCTCTCTTTCCTTTGCTTTGATTTTCTATATTTTACTTTTGAGTGTAAAAATTGTGTAAATTGTACATAAAACAAAACATTGACAACCACTTTTAGTGTGTTATAATGAGCACGAATTCATCAATGGTACGGAAAAGTTCATGGAATTAGAGAATTTTGACGGTGTTGTTGATTTTTTTATTTTCCATTGTGACAGATACTATAAAACAAAAACAGGGTGATAAGTGTATGGGTGCGATAACGGTATTGATTTTATTTCCATTGGCTGCAGCGTTAGGAATCCTTTTTGTCAAAAATGATGAGACAAGAAATATGATGGTCAGGGCAGGAGCCGCAGGCACGGCTGTTTTGACTTTGGCAGCCGCAGGATTGTATTTTAAAAACGGGATTGTTTTCTCCTTCCATTGGGAAAAGGCGATTGATTTTATCATGGCAGTTGCAGAGGCAGCGGTGGCGGTCTATGTGATATCCATTGGTATCCGGTATAAAAAATATGTTATTTCTGTTTTATCCTTTGTACAGGCAGCAGCAATGCTATGTTTTGAATTCACGGTAAAAAACAAGATTGAAGTAAACCATGCCATGGTTTTTGATAAGCTGACGGCAATTATGGTATTGGTTGTCGGACTGGTGGGGAGCCTGATTTGTATTTATGCGGTGGGATATATGAAAACATATCATATCCATCACAAGGAATATCAAGAGAGGAAGGGTTTCTTTTTCGCAGTTCTATTTTTATTTCTCTCCGCCATGTTTGGCATTGTATTAAGCAATGATCTGACCTGGATGTATTTTTGCTGGGAGCTTACCACTCTTTGTTCCTTCCTGCTGATCGGCTATACCCGGACTAAGGAAGCCAGAAACAATTCCTTCCGCGCCCTGGTGATCAATCTGGGGGGCGGAGTTGCTTTTGCGGCAGGAATCATTTTCATCGGCACCTGTTATAATACTCTGGAATTATCAGTGGTCACTTCCTTAAAACCGGAAGCAGAAATGATGATACCTGTATTTTTCTTATCCATGGCAGCACTGACCAAATCAGCTCAGCTGCCCTTTTCTTCCTGGCTTCTTGGTGCCATGGTGGCACCCACTCCCAGTTCTGCCCTTCTCCATTCTGCTACCATGGTAAAGGCAGGAGTATATCTTCTTCTCCGGCTTGCGCCGCTTTTGGGCGCAACTCCTGTGGGAAGAACCGTGACCTTTGTGGGGGGAATTACCTTCCTGGCCTGTTCCCTTATGGCGATTTCCCAAAGTGATGCCAAGAAGATCCTGGCCTATTCCACCCTGGCTAATCTTGGACTTATCGTCATATGCGCCAGCGTGGGGACCCAGGAGTCTTTATGGGCAGCCATTCTTTTGATTATATTCCATGCAGTATCCAAATCCCTGCTCTTTATATCCGTTGGTTCTGCAGAGCACCAGATTGGAAACAGGGATGTGGAAAATATGGATGTTCTTCTTGGAATATCGAAAAAACTGGCCCTTTATATGATGATCGGCATTGCGGGAATGTTCCTGGCTCCCTTTGGAATGCTCATATCAAAATGGGTTGCAATGAAGGCCTTCATTGACTCCAACAACGTTGTGATCGTTATTGTGCTGGCTTATGGCAGCGCTGCCACATTGTTTTATTGGACAAAGTGGATGGGGAAGCTGGTTTCAAGGGCTAATATGAGGCAGCAGGGGGGAGACAAATTCCACCTGGATGAAGAAATTCCTATTACAATACTTGCGGCCATGGTGGTAGTATCCTGCTTTACCTTTCCGCTGGTATCAAAATATGCCCTGATTCCTTACCTGACAGAGGCTTTTGGAAAACCGGCTTCAATCCCCATTGGAACAAATGATATCAAGCTGATGCTGTGCATGCTCAGTATGCTCATCATACTGCCAATCAGCTTTATCCCCATCTATAAAAATGATAAAAGAAGAAGAGTGCCGGTTTATATGGCAGGTGAAAACACGGGAGACAACGAAACCTTCTACGGAGCCATGGGAGAGAAGCGGAAGATGGAACTGCGCAACTGGTACATGGATGAATACTTCGGGGTCAGGAAATTATCTCTCTGGAGTGATGTCATAGCAATTGCAACCTTAGTTGCAGGAGTGGTGCTGATGATTGGAGGAATGGCGTAATATGAATATTTTGATCATAATAGGGATCGTGCTGTTCGCTCCTGCTGCAGGAGGCTTGCTGACAGGATTTGACCGCATTTTATCAGCCAGACTGCAGGGAAGACAGGGACCGCCTTTATTTCAGCCGTTTTACGATGTACTGAAGCTGGTTCAGAAGGAATCCATTGAGGTCAATTCCATGCACCGCTTCTTCGTGTATATCTCCCTTGTGTTTGTGGTATTTACTACTGTGATCCTCCTTTCAGGGGGAGATATCCTGTTAGCCATATTTGCACTGACTCTTGGTTCAGTATTTTTCGTTTTAGGAGGCTATGCCTCCAATTCTCCTTATAATACCATTGGTTCAGAAAGGGAATTGCTGCAGATCATGGCTTATGAGCCAATGGTGCTGCTGACCTGCATTGGCTTATATTATGCGGAGCACAGTTTTTTTGTAAAGGATATTGTAATGGCGCAAGAACCATCCATCCTTTATCTTCCCGGAGTGTTTGTGGGACTTTTATTTATCCTGACCTTTAAGCTGAGGAAATCCCCCTTTGATTTAAGCATGTCCCATCACGGGCATCAGGAAATCGTAAAAGGCATTACAACGGAATATTCCGGTAAGGACTTGGCAGTAATCGAAGTGACCCACTGGTATGAGGTGATCATATCTCTTGCTCTGGTTTATGTATTTTTTGCAACAGCTGCGCCGGTGAGCCGTATTTTTGCGGTCATTGTATGCCTGTTTGTGTATTTCCTTGAAATTATCATAGATAATGCAACCGCAAGGCTGAAGTGGCAGCAGGCGCTTCGGTCAGCATGGATCGTGACCGGTATTATGGGTACGGTGAACTTGATCATCCTGTCATTTTTCAGATGAATTCCTGGAAGGTCATAAAAGCCGCCCAAAGGCGGAATGGAGGATATTATGAATGTTGTAAAAAAATCGCCATGGATTCTGCATTATGACGGCACAAGCTGCAACGGCTGTGATATCGAAGTGCTGGCATGTCTTACCCCCCTTTACGATGTGGAGCGTTTTGGAATAATCAATACCGGCAACCCAAAACATGCGGATATTCTGCTCATTACCGGAAGCGTTAATGAGCAGAACATACCGGTGGTAAAGCAGCTTTATGAGCAGATGCCTGATCCAAAGGCAGTTGTGGCAGTGGGAATCTGCGCCACCTCAGGAGGAATTTTTGCGGAGTGCTATAACGTGGCCGGAGGAGTGGGGAAGGTGATTCCGGTGGATGTCTATGTGCCCGGCTGTGCAGCCCGTCCGGAGTCCATCATAGACGGAGTGGTGAAAGCACTTGATGTTTTGGAAGAAAAGAGAAAGGACTCCGTCAAAAAGAAATCACACCGGCTGCTGGGCGGCAATGGAGAAAATCATGGCTGAACAGATATTAAAAGAGATCTCCGCAAATGATCTGCTGGCGGAGGCATTGAAAATAAAAAATGATGGTTACCGGCTTGTTGCTGTTACCTGTACAAACCGGGATGGTATGGAACTGACCTACTCCTTTGACAAGGATTATGAGCTTTTAAACTTACGGATCATGACCGATACGGAAACAGAACTGCCAAGCATCAGTATTATTTACCCTTATTCCTTTCTTTATGAAAATGAGATCAAGGAACTATTTGGAGTCAAGATCACTGGTATTGCGCCGGACTTTCACGATACCCTGTATAAGATTCCGGTCAAAACACCGTTTCAGAGGAACGATTAGGCAAATGGTGCGGTTTTGCATCAGAATGGAGGCTACTTATGGGAAACAGGACGATTGTTCCGTTTGGACCTCAGCATCCGGTACTTCCGGAGCCGATCCATCTGGATCTGGTTTTAGAGGATGAGCGGGTGGTTGAGGCCATCCCCAGGATCGGATACGTTCACAGAGGCCTGGAAAAACTGGTAGAAAAAAAGGATTATCAGCAGTATGTCTATGTTGCGGAGCGGATTTGCGGCATTTGTTCCTTTATGCACGGCATGGGCTATTGTATGTCAATAGAAAGCGTTATGGGGGCAGAGATCCCGGATAGGGCAAAATTTCTGCGGACCATTTGGGCAGAGCTTTCCCGCCTGCACAGCCATCTTTTATGGCTGGGGCTTTTGGCAGATGCGTTTGGCTTCGAAAGCCTGTTCATGCAGTCCTGGAAATTGAGGGAACAGGTTCTTGATATTTTTGAGGAGTCCACAGGAGGCAGAGTCATATTCTCTGTTTGTGATATCGGCGGGGTGAAAAAGGATATCGCTCCTGAGACTTTAAGCAGGATACGGGAGGTTATGAACCGCATGGAAATGGAATTAAAGGAAGCTGCCTCTGTATTCCTCAATGATTCCACGGTAAGGCTCCGCACCAAGGGAGTCGGCGTGCTGTCAAAACAGGCGGCTTTTGAGCTGGGAGCAGTGGGGCCTATGGCAAGGGCCAGCGGGATTGAAATGGATTTACGGTCACAGGGATATGCAGCCTATGATAAGCTGGACTTTAAGCCGGTCACGGACCAGGGCGGAGACTGCTATGCCAGAACAAAGGTCAGGATCAGGGAAATGTTCCATTCCATGGATCTCATCAGGCAGTGCATTGCCATCATACCTGATGGAGAAATAAAAAGGAAGGTAACGGGAAATCCAAAGGGAGAGAATTTCACCCGCTTAGAGCAGCCCAGAGGAGAGGTCCTTTATTATACAAAGGCAAACGGCACAAAGTTTCTGGACAGAGTAAGGGTCCGTACCCCTACCTTTGCCAATGTTCCTGCTTTGCTGGAAACCTTAAAGAACTGTTCTCTTGCCGATGTGCCCATCCTGATCCTTACCATTGACCCATGCATCAGCTGTACCGAACGGTGATATGCCGTAATATATAGAAATGTCATTGCTGCAAAAAACAGCGGAATTGAGGAAAGTATGTCTATATTAAGGATGTCAAAGACGCTTTTAAAAAACCTGATTCATGGCCCTTATACGGTTCCTTATCCGGTAAAGCAAAAGGAAACATATGAACACACCAGAGGCAGGATCGGGATACGGGTGGATGAATGTATCTTCTGCGGAATGTGTGAAAGAAGATGTCCCACAGGTGCCATTCAAACGGATAAATCAAAAGCCATGTGGAGTATTGACAGGCTTAAATGTATACAATGCAGTTATTGCAGTGAAGTGTGTCCTAAGAAATGTCTGAAGATGGAAAGCCGGTACACTGCGCCATCATATGAAAATGTAAGGGATGAATATGTGAAATGCATGAATACCCAATCACACGGCGAATCATAGAGATTGCCGGAGAATACGCTGAAAAACATCATGCAAAGGAAGTAAAGATCATCAATCTGGTGGTGGGTGATACCTGCGGTTACGTAGCCAGTTCCATTGAACTTTATTTTGATTTGATAGCGGAAGGAACCCCCTGTGAAAAAGCCAGGCTTCATATTGAACGGGTGGTGCCCAGGCTTAAGTGCAGTGCCTGCGGAGCCTTGTTTGTCCGAAAGCCGTTCACCTTTGAGTGTCCGGACTGTAATGGAGAGGGGCGCCCCACAGATATTGGCCAGGAGTTTTATGTCAAATCTATTGAAATTTAGGTGTGGAGGAAAACATGGACGAAAAAAAAGAAATAGAAATCATGCAGTCTGTCTACGACAAAAATGACCAGGTCGCGGCGCAGATCAATGAATCATTAACAGATAGCGGCATTTATGCTATCAATGTAATGGGAGCACCGGGAGCAGGAAAAACCACTTCCCTGATACAGATCATCAAACGTCTTACAGAGGTATCATCTTACGTGATCGAAGGGGACATTGAGGCGGATTTTGATACAAAAATGCTCCAGTCCCTTGGTGTGAAGGCCATTCAGATCAATACGGGCGGCGCCTGCCATTTGGATTCCCCCCTGATCGGTAAGGCGGTGGAGGAGCTGAACATCAGGGACGGGATTCTGTTTATTGAAAATATCGGAAACCTGGTATGCCCTGCTGAATTCATGATCGGGGAACATGCCAAAATGCTGGTTTCAACGGTAACAGAGGGCAGCGATAAGCCGTATAAATATCCTTTGGCTTTTGAGAAAGCTGATCTGATTTTATTGAATAAATGTGATCTTTTACCATATATTGATTTTGACGAGGACTTTTTTATGAAAGGAGTCCGGGCTTTGAATCAAACAGCTCCGGTTATAAAGGTATCCGGAAAAAGCTCAGAAGGCTATGAAAAGGTAGTAGAATGGATCATGGAAAAAAACAGGTTATCACAGAAAAAATAAGAGTTTACGGCATTGTACAGGGGGTTGGATTCCGACCCCTTGTTTACCGTACAGCCAAACAATACAGGATAAAAGGACAGGTCCGTAATGTAGGCGGCTATGTTGAGATTGTGGCCCAGGCAGAAAGGGATATGATCGGCCGGTTTCTGGACGGCTTAAAGGAAAACAGGAAGGGCGGCCAGGAAATTATAAAGATGGAAGCAGAAGAGATTCCTTTCATGGACCTTGATGATTTTATCATTATAGGGAGCGAATCCGGCGGGGAAATATCAGTGATTCCACCGGATTTACCGGTCTGCCCGGAATGCATGAAAGAGCTTTCTGATGCGGCTGACAGAAGATATCAGAATCCATTTATCAGCTGCATATCCTGCGGCCCCAGATATACCATAATTGAGGAGCTTCCTTATGACAGAAATCGTACAACAATGAGGGATTTCTCCCTGTGCAGCACCTGTCTGGAAGAATACACCTCGCCTGATGGCAGACGGTTTCATGCCCAGACTATTTCCTGCAATGACTGCGGCCCCTACCTGATCTATAGGGACAAGAAACATGACACCGGAGAACTGCGGGAAAGGGAAGCGTTTGAAAAAGCGCTGTCTGAGCTGGCCCGGGGAGGGATCGTTGCAATTAAGGGAATCGGAGGCTATCACCTGGCTTGTTCCCCTTTTAGGGAAGATACGGTAAAACGGCTCCGCAAATTAAAGGGGCGGGAGGAAAAGCCTTTTGCAGTCATGTTTCCTGGAATTCCGGAAATAAACAAATACTGTCTTGTTTCTGAGGTAGAAAAAACACTGCTGGAATCCAAGGCAAGGCCCATTGTTCTGCTTTCCATATTATTTCCCACGATTTCCGGGCAGAGCCAACCACGCGTCACCGGGTGTACAGGCATACCCCCAGGGCGTACCATAAAACAGGATTCTATGGCTCCCTCTGTAGGAAATGGAAGTATTGATTGCGGAGCTTTCCTTCCGTATACACCTCTCCAGCATATGCTGATGCAAAGGCTTGGGCCACTGGTCATGACAAGCGCCAATATTTCCGGACAGCCTATCATCCGTGAGGATGAACTCATGCTGGCTCTCTCATCTCCTTATTTAAGCGGTGTATTATATAATAAAAGAAGGATTGTCCGTTCCGTGGATGATTCTGTTGCTAAAATAATTGAAGGCAGGCCCCAGTTGATCCGAAGAAGCAGAGGTTATGTCCCATATCCGGTTTTTCTTCCTAAAGAAGAGGAAAAGGGGAATGAAAGAGAAGGGCGGACAAAGGCCGGAATATTTGCGTCTGGAGGAGATTTAAAGGCATCCTTCTGCCTTTGTCATAAAGGAAATGCAGTGTTATCCCAGTATTTTGGAGACTTGGAAGAAGATTCGGTTATGAAGGAATTTCAAAATGCCTATCATGATCTGACTAAGCTCCTTAGAGTTGAGCCTGGGCTGGCGGTCTGTGATCTTCATCCCAACTACCATTCCGCGCGTTTTGCAAAGGCTCTGGACATCCCTGTTTTAAGAGTACAGCATCACCATGCCCATGTTGCATCGGTTCTCGCCGAGCATGATTTAAAGGGACCGGTGATCGGAGTTGCCTTTGACGGGACCGGCTATGGGACGGACGGGAATATATGGGGCGGAGAATTTCTTGTCTGTGAAGGAAGTGACTTCATACGGGCAGCCCATTTGAGCCTGTTTCCCATTCTGGGAGGAGACAGGTCCATGGGGGATGCCAGGAAAACGGCCACCTGCTGTCTGCTTCACGCAGGCCTTGAAGCTTACGTTCAGGATGAGAGGCTGGATGTGATAAAAGCCGCCCTGGAACATCATGTCAACAGGGTTTTGACTTCCAGCGTGGGACGTCTGTTTGATGGGGCGGCATCTGTTTTAAATATCGGGCATGAGAACCGGTATGAGGGAGAATGTGCCATATTGCTGGAAAAAGAGGCGGTGCTTGCAGAGAGAAACCGGGTAAAGCCGGCAGAGCTTTCTTTTGGGATCAAGGAACACGAGGCTTTCCTGGAATTGGATCCCCGGCCGGTTTTTGAAGCCCTCTGCAGCAGGAGAAGCAGGTCAGAGACAGGTTCCCTTGCTCTTGGCTTTCATCTTGCACTGGCGCAGGGAATCGCATCTGTATGCGGGAAGCTGCGGGGCAGATACTTAAGCAATGCGGTAGCCTTAAGCGGAGGTGTTTTTCAAAATTCCCTTCTCACCGGGCATACCATCAGGCTTTTAAGGGAAAAAGGATTTCAAGTCTATTGGAATGAGGCGGTTCCTCCAAACGACGGGGGAGTGAGCCTTGGCCAGGCTTATCTGGGAAACGAATACTTAAAATCCGGGATTATGGATTTGGAAAGGACAGAATGCCATGTGTGTTGCAGTGCCGGGAAAAGTGATTCAAATTAAGGGTGATTATGCAAAGGTCAACATTATGGACAATATTACCGATGCAAATATAAGGCTGGTGGATACAAAGGTCGGAGATTATGTTCTCATACATGCCGGCTGTGTCATTGAGGTTTTAAGGGAAGATGCAGCCCAGGAAATTCTCTCCATATTTTCCCAGCTTATGGAGGAGATATAAAATATGATTGAGCAGGTGATCCATGAACTGAAAAATTATGACGGAAGGCCGGTAAAGATCATGGAGGTATGCGGGACCCATACGGCCAGCATCTTTAAAAATGGCATCCGGACCATGATTTCACCTAAGATCCAGTTGATTTCCGGGCCAGGCTGTCCGGTCTGCGTCACTTCTTCCGCCTATATTGATGAGCTGACGGAATATTCCCTAAAGGCGAACCATTGCGTACTCACCTTTGGAGATATGATGAAAGTCAAAGGAAGCAGGATGAGCCTGACAGAGGCAAGGGCAGCCGGAGGACGGGTGAAAATCCTGTATTCTCCCCTTTTGGCAGTAGGAGAAGCGGAGAAAAACAGGGAGACCCAATATGTTTTTGCGGCAGTTGGATTTGAAACCACGGCCCCCATATATGCTCTGCTCCTTGAGGAGATCCGTGAGAAGAAAATTGAGAATCTAAAGCTTTTGACCTCTTTAAAAACCATTGTGCCGGCCCTTTCCTTTCTCTGTGAAACGGAAAAAAACATTGACGGGTTTCTAAGTCCCGGACATGTCAGCGTGATCACAGGAAGCGAAGTGTACCGGGAGCTGGCGGCAAGATACCAAAAGCCCTTTGTCATAGCAGGCTTTGAAGGAGAGCATATCCTGGCCGCCGTATATGAGATCATGACCCAGATCAGGAAGCAGCGCTTTGAAGTGAAAAATATGTATGCCAGCGCTGTGACAGAGGAAGGAAACCGGAAAGCTGCTGCACTGATTGAACGATACTTTGAAGCTTTCGATGGGTTTTGGAGGGGGATTGGGACCATAGAAAAATCCGCTTTAAGGCTTAAGGAGAAATACAGAACTTATGATGCAGGAAGTCATGGAGAGGCGGCAAAAGAGCACATGCCGGTTGGCTGTAAGTGTAAGTCAGTCATCCTTGGGCGGATCAATCCGCCGGAATGTCCCCTGTTTAAAACTGCCTGCTCCCCGCTTCATGCCATTGGTCCCTGTATGGTATCCCAGGAAGGGGCATGCGGCATCTGGTATCAGAATTCATGATCCTGAAGGGATTAGAGAAAGAGAATGAAAGGAGAGGTCAGGCCATGAAAATTAATATGTCCTACGGCAGCGGAGGAAAACAGACAGGCAATCTCATCAGTGAGGTGTTTCTAAAGCATTTTAATAATAAAACCTTAAACAGGCTGGAAGATTCCGCTGTAATAAATATCAAAGGGAAAATTGCCTATACAACGGATTCCTTTGTGGTCACTCCTTTGTTTTTCAAAGGAGGAGATATCGGGAAGCTGGCCGTATGCGGGACGGTGAACGACCTTTCCATGATGGGAGCTGTCCCAAGATATTTAACTGCCGGCTTCATTATAGAAGAGGGGGCAGAGCTTGAGACGATGGAGCAGATAGCCGCTTCCATGGCACTGGCAGCCAGAGAGGCGGGCGTAAAGATCGTAGCCGGTGATACAAAGGTAGTGGAGGGAAACGGCGGAATCTATATCAATACTTCCGGAATAGGTGAGATCCGGAAAGGAGGGATCAGCATTTCAAAGTGCAGGCCAAGGGATTCCATTATTCTTTCCGGAAATCTTGGAGAACACCATGCAGCCATTCTTTCCAGCCGGATGGGGATCGAAAACCAGATCGCAAGTGACTGCGCACCTCTTCACTCCATGGTAAAACATCTTCTGGACGAAAAAATCCAGGTTCATTGCATGAGGGATGTTACCAGAGGAGGGCTTGCCACGGTTCTTAATGAGGCGGCGGACCAGTCCTTCTGTAAGGTGGAAATATGGGAGGAAACCATTCCGGTCAGTTTCCAGGTCAAAGGCTTTTGTGACATCCTGGGTCTGGATCCTCTTTATATGGCAAACGAAGGAAAAATGATAGCCGTTGTTCCTGAAAACCAGGCTCAAAAGGCTTTGCAGGCAATTCAGAAAAGCAAATACGGAAAAAATGCCAGGATCATCGGAACAGTTCTGGAGGGCAGGGGCGTGACAATGAAAACCAGGCTGCAGGGAAGCAGGACCATTGATGTTTTATACGGCGAAAGTCTGCCCAGGATCTGTTAGGAAATCTTCTGTTTTTGTATGTGAAAATAGACAAAAAGCCTGATAACATGTGGCATTTGCGGGATTAGGTCATATATTTATTATAGCTAAGTATGAAAGGAAATGCTAATATGGCTATTAAAATATTTATTGATCAAGGTCATAATCCCAGCGGATATTTTAACAGTGGTGCGGAAGCTAATGGTTTGCGTGAGTCGGAAATCAACTATCAGGTGGGGATTTATCTGCTGAATTTATTAAACAGTGATCCAAGATTTGAAGCACGGGTGTCCAGGCCGGAGCCCACCACCGTATTAGGAACTAATAATACCACCAGTCTTGCCCAGAGAGTTGCCATGGCCAATTCATGGCCGGCCGACTATTTTATCAGCATACATTGCAATGTGAATCCAAACCCTGCCATTAATGGAACGGAGGTATATATTTACCAATATTATACCCAGGCACAGTGGCTGGCAGAGCAGATCATGGAAGGCGTAAACCAGGTGACTGGAACAGCAAACAACGGGATCAGGGAAAACCCATCCCTGTATGTTTTAAGAAATGCAAATATGCCGGCCAACCTTGTGGAATTGGGCTACTTAAGCAGTCCGTTGGATTCAGAAAAACTGCGTGATGACCAGTATGGATTTGCGTATGGTATTTTTTTAGGTATCATGAGATATTTTGGTTTTGCATGATAATCTTTAAACTGGATAAAATGATATGCTCCCTTTGTGGTGAATAGGAAGAGAATTGTAACTATTTGCTGCAAGGAGGGCATTTTTTTGTGGCTTAGTCTCTGCCTTTGTCTTAAGATTACCTTCGATGAGCCAGAACAAATTCCCTCTTTATCATCAACAGCTCTTTTATCTGCTTTAAGATATAAAACAGAATGGCCCTGGCTTCAAATTCCTCCCGGTCAGAGGGAAGCTCATGGCTTTTCAGCTCCTGAAACAAAAGGTCCAAGTCCTTTAAAAGCCCTTCTGCCGTATTTTCTCTGTGATATCCCTGTTCAATTCCTTTTAACAGCTGTGCCACCTGCTGTGCCTGTCTGGGCAGGCAGGTGATGCTTTTGATGTTTTCGTAAATTTCCTGAAGCACCATGCTTTGCTGCTGACGCATCTGAACATAATCCACTTCATAGGAATCCTTTTTCCAAAGTGCGTTGTTGTAATTATTAAGGGCACATCTTCTGGCCTGATCCAGGCTTTCCTTAAGCTGGATGAGGCAATCCGGGCCATATCCGCTTTTATCTTCCTCCATCAGCCAAAGGGACATGCGGTTTAAGATTCCCTTAATCTGCATATCCACATCATCAGCCAGTTTCTGAAATACTTTTTCCCTTCTTCGAAGATGCATATTCACAAGTACCCCTACGGTTGTTCCAATCAGGAACAAAGCGATCTCATTTCCTATGAGAGGCGCGGACATGGACTGCTCAGCCAGGAAATGGGTGATCAATACCGAGTCCATGGCAATTGCTTCTCCCCAGTCCGCATACAGGCAAAGCAGGGCGAATAAGAGAAGATATGCTGCAAATGCAATCAGGGTAAAGCCCAGAAGCCGGAAGGAGACTGCGGCCAGCATTAAGGCGCACAAAAAAGCCAAAGTCCGGTTTCTGGCGCTTTTAATGGTTTCCCTCTTGGTATTTTGTATGCTGAGTACTGTGATGATGCCTGCAGTAGCGGAATATTTTAAGCCAAGCTCAGCGGCAATGGCAATGGCCAGCACTGCTGCAGCGGCAATTTTAATGCTTTTAATCACTTTTTCCTTATCCATAAATGTCCCCTCTTAAAAAGCAGTTTGTGTTTACAGTATACCATATTTTTTAGAACATCCTATGAGAAAGATTGCTATTTTCTTCACGAATGAGTATAATCTCTTTATTGCAGTTTTCATGTAAAAATTTATTCCTTAAGGAGGAACTGTGTGGATAACAACGATATATTAATAAGATTGCGGTATGCCATGGATATCAAGGATTCTGATATGATCGAAATATTCAGATTGGGCGGAATCACAATTACAAAGGAAAAGATCCGAAGACTTCTGGTTAAGCCGCAGGCCGGTTTAAGCGTTTCCGGAGAACAAAAGGCCGTTGAGGATCAGGACAGGGATATATGCGATGATTTTATGCTGGAATCCTTTTTGAATGGTTATATTGTTTTCAAGAGAGGCAGGCAGGAGCCAAAGCCAGGAGAGCAGGAGAAACCGCTGTTTATGATAAAGAATCACAGATCAGTCAATAATGTCCTGCTTAAAAAGATTAAAATCGCCCTGTCCCTTACCGGCGATGATATGCTTGATATTTTTAAGTCTGTTGGAATCAATTTATCCAACGGTGAATTAAGTGCGGTTTTGCGAAGGGAAGGGCAGCGCAACTATAAGGAATGCCAGGACCGGTATGCCAGAAATTTCCTAAAGGGACTGGCAATCAAATACAGATCAGACCGGTGATAAAAAGCCGGTATTTATTCAGGTGTTCCCCAGATCTCTGCCTGAAGATGGGGGATGGGTATTGCTTATTCCTGTTTTGTGTGTTATAATAGAGGTGAACGTTAGATTCAGGCATTGGATTTGGCGTTCCGTGGAAAACCAATGACCAGTAAAGAACCGTCTTTTGTAAGAAGGGCTTTTAGTATTGTGCCGGTGGCATAGATATGAAAAGCCTTTCTTTTTTTTGAAAGGAGAATAAGCATGCATTTGGAAGGAATGGAAGTCAGTCACATGAAGTTCGGTGAGGGCAAGGTCATGGAGCTGAGGGAAAGATATATCACCGTATTGTTCCCCCAGGGAGAGAAGAAATTTTTGTATCCTAATTCTTTTAAGAAGTTTCTGACCCTCAAGGATAAAACTGTGCAGACAGAAATGGATAACATGCTGAAGCATATCATGCAGGAGGAAGAAAGCAGGCGGGCTGAGGAGATCAGCGAGCAGGAACGCCTGGAGGAAATACAAAATATGAAGATCCGTCCTGATTCCCAGGCTGCCTTTGGGTTTGTAGAGAATGACAGGGAAAGCGTTTTTTCTTCATGGTCAGTCTATGCAGGCTCTTATCAGAGCGGCGGTTCCAAGGGTAAACCCAAGATTCCGGTCAGAATTAAACTGAATTCCGCCTGTCTCCTTACGGAATGTCCCAAAGGCATCGCAGAAAAGAGGCGGCGCATCATAGGGGCCTTTATGCTGCAGGATAATTTTGAAAGTTCGGCCTGCAGGGATGGCATGATCCAAAGTCATGAAAAATATAGAATCCGCCTGGAGGATAAGGAAATGCTGTTGTACTGGGATTATTTTTCTGACGGAGCGGAGATTTCAAAATGGGGAAATGTAGAACTGAAGTATTTTTCCAATATAACCATGCAGAAGATCCTTTTTGATATGCAGCGGTCGATCCTTGATGAGGAGCGCCGGAAGGAAGCTGAGGAATTTTATCAGTATTTCTGCCTGATGAACAAATTAAAGCCTGAGATTCAATAGAGATATGGAGAAGGAAAAGGAGTGATGCGTATGGAATATGAGAGGAACAGCAGAAATGAGAATATAAAAAAACGGAGGCTGCATAGGATTTAATATGCGGCTCATTGTGTTACGATCATGAGAAAATGCCTCCGTTTTTCAGTAAACGGAGGTAATTTTTCATGCAAAAAAGAAGGCTGAATGCAGCATTTGTATGTCAGAATTGCAAAAGAGAGGTACTGCCCATATTAAACGGCAGTTACAGAAACCATTGTCCTTTTTGCCTGTTTTCCCTCCATGTGGATGAGGAAATCCCGGGGGACAGAAAAAACAGCTGCAAAGGACTTATGAAGCCGACAGGGATCCGATACCACACGAAAAAGGGATTTCAGCTCATCCACCGTTGTACCAGGTGCGGGACCTACAGACACAATGTAATTTGTGAAGGGAATTGCCAGCCAGATAATAGAGAATTGATTCAGGAACTTATGTATCTTATCACATAAAACGGGAGAGGTGATTGATTCTTTATATGTTATCACAGGTAAACACTGCCTCTATAGCATTCCGGCTGTTTTTGTCCATTATTTTATGCGGGGCCATAGGAATGGAACGAGGCTTAAGGAACCGCCCGGCAGGCTTTATGACCTATCTCCTGGTGGGGTGCGGCTCAGCTCTTATTATGATTACCAATCAGTATATTGCAACCATTTATACCAATGTGGATCCTACACGAATGGCAGCCCAGGTGGTAAGCGGGATCGGATTTTTGGGAGCAGGAACGATCATCACCACTTCTAAAAACGAGATCAGGGGCCTGACAACTGCAGCAGGTATCTGGGCAACAGCAGCGGTAGGGCTGGCGGTAGGGATCGGGTTTTACGGGGGAGCCATTTTAGGAAGCGTTTTTATTATTTTTTCTCTCATGTATTTAAAAAAAATCGACCTTTACATAAAGACCCACGCAAAGACAATGGAAATATATCTGGAGTATAACGAAGAGTTTTCCATGCAGAATTTATCCCTGTATGCAGATGATTCCCATTATCAGATTTTAGACCTGGAGTTTGGTAAGATAAAGACCTTAAATGGGGAATTCGGCACGCTGACCTTTGAAGTCAATTTCCGGCATAAGGTAAATCATACGAAAATCATCGAAGAAATGGGGCAGCTGCCCGGTATTCTTTATGTAAGAGAGGTGGCTTAAACCAAGAGGACAGGGTCAGGTTTTTCACAATGTCTTGCAAAATGGGTGGAATCTGGTATACTGGTTTTCATAGGAAAAGCTTGAAATTTATGGAATACATTTCGTTTCAGGGAGGAAGGACAACCGTGATAGGAACCATTGTAAATACAGCTGCGATTCTGACCGGCAGTGTCATAGGAACTTGTGTGAAAAAAGGGATCGAGGACAAATACCAGAATGCATTATATAACGCCATGGGTCTTTCCGCCTGCGGTCTGGGCATCAATGCAGTCGTGCAGAATATGCCAAAGAGCAGCTATCCCGTGCTGTTTATCATCAGCCTTGCGGCAGGAAGTCTCCTTGGCACCAGGTTAAATCTGATGGACAAGTTTGACAGGGTTGTGGCCCGTTTTTCAAAAGGAGATTTAGGCCAGGGGCTGTCTACGGCGATCCTGCTGTTTTGTATCGGGACGCTTTCGATTCTGGGTCCAATGGAAAGCGCACTTTACGGAAACAATACCTATCTGTTTACAAATGCAACTCTGGACTTTGTGACGTCCATGGTCCTGGCTTCCACCTATGGGATTGGGATCGCCTTATCTGCAGTGGTATTATTTTTGTGGCAGGGAAGCATCTATCTTTTTTCCGGCAGCCTTTCCGCTTTTTTAACTCCCCAGCTGTTAACTGAGATTTCTCTTGTGGGCGGTTTTCTGATCTTTAGTTCCGGCCTTTCTATATTAAAAATCAAGGACTGCAAGGCCTTAAATATGCTTCCGTCTTTATTGGTGCCTGTTGTATGGTTTTTAATAAAGGCCGTCATCTGATCAAGACCGTGAACAAGAGAAAAAGGGTTCCGTCTTTTGAACTGTCAGGAGAAAATATTGACAAGCCGGTAAAAGAAGTGTATCTTATCGGTAATACGGGCATGCCTTTACAACCGGTAAAACGGAGTGGGCCCTGTCCTGAGAAGATGGGCGAAAGAGTGGAAGGGAGAAAAAACAATGGAAAAAAGAATTTCAGGAAAAACAGGTTTATTAGGTTTGATTGGCTCGCCGGTAGGACACTCCGGTTCACCGGCCATGTATAATTATTGTTTTGAAAAGCTGGGTCTGGATTACGCATATCTTGCATTTGATATCAAGGTGGATGAGGTGGAAAAGGCCATTGAGGCCGTAAAGACACTCCGTATGAGAGGCTGCAACGTGACCATGCCATGTAAGAACGAAGCCGTGAAATACATGGATGAGCTGTCCCCTGCCGCCCGCATCATCGGTGCGGTCAATACCATAGTAAATGAAGAAGGAAGGCTGATCGGCCATATTACCGATGGCCAGGGCTTTGTGGATAATCTCCGGGATCATGGAGTGGAAATTGCAGGTAAGAAGATCCTTGTCTGCGGCGGAGGCGGAGCAGCAGCTGCGATCCAGGTACAGTGTGCTCTGGAGGGTGCCAGAGAAATCTCCATCTTTAATATAAAGGATGCGTTCTTTGAAAGAACCTTAAATACCGCAGAAAAAATCAGGCAGGAAAAGCCGGAATGCATTGTCAATGTGTTTGATATTGCTGATATTGAAAAGATGAGGGAAGAGATAGCCACCAGCGATATTCTGGCAAATGCCACCATTGTCGGCATGAAACCCATGGATAATGAAAGCGTTGTAAAGGATGCTGCCATGTTCCGTCCGGGCCTGGTTGTGGTGGATGCGGTTTATAATCCAAAGGAAACGAAGATGTTAAGAGAGGCAAAGGCTGCCGGCTGCACATGCATTGACGGTCAGGGAATGCTTGTATGGCAGGGGGCTGAGGCATTTAAGCTTTATACGGGCCAGGAGATGCCTGTAAAGGAAGTGAAGGAGCTGTTTTTCAGCTGATGACCGCATGAAAAAAAACGTTGTTTCAACAAAAAGACTTTGTATGACTCCCCAAAGCATGGAAGAACTCACCATACTTTATGAAAAAGAGGTGGACAGGGAGATGAAAAAGGCATACAAAGACATGTTAGAAACCATGGGACAGTTGCCAGGGCAGGAAGAATGGGGCTCGGAGTGGAAAATCAGCCTGGCATCCGGATCCATAATAGGCGGAATTGGTTTCAAAGGCACACCTGATGCAGAAGGAACCGTAGAAATCGGATATGGGATAGATGAGGCATACCGGCGGAAGGGTTACGCGACAGAAGCTGTAAACGGTATGGTGAAATGGGCACTGGAACAAAAGGGTGTCCAATGTGTCTCAGCACAAACGGAGCCGGGCAATGATATATCCCAAAAGGTCCTGCTAAACAACGGCTTTGTCCGTGACGGGTACGGAGAAGAAGGACCCCGGTGGACTGTCTGCAGAAATGGGAACGCCGGGAACTGATTGTACGGGGAGCCCCTCCCAGTGCAGCAGTGAGTTTACAATAGAGACAGATACGAATGATAAAAATGCTTTTAAAATGATACGGCATCTTATTTTCTAAGGATATTTGAAAATAAATGCCGTTTTTTTATATCAAAGGAACGTATTTCTTATAATATAAAAACTCCTGCGCCAGAGTCTGCAAAGCACACTCTTTTTTGGTGCCTTCGTCTTATTAACAGGGAAGATGATGAAAATGTAAATATCGTAAAATTCTGTAATAAATGAATTGGGAAAAAATGAAGATATTGCTAGAAACCTTAAGATGCTTTATTTTTACGCTGCTCCATAAATGCTATACTTTTTTTATAAACCAAACGCCGTTATTCCGTTATTTTTATGGAAAATGACGCTGTTTTCAGGAAGAACGGATAAGGGTGTAAAAAAAGTAAGGGGGATCTTTTCTTATGCTAAAAAGCAGAAAGCTTTTCAAAAGAAAAGCGGCCGGCATGATGGCAGCAGTGATGATGATCGGCATTTTGCCCGTGAATATGATCGGATTTGCTGATGTCCGGGAAATGCCGCAAGGCAGCTATGAAAACATGGATGAAAACATGGCCACAAGGTCCAACGCCAGTTATGCCACTGCATCCAATGCACAAAAAGCACAGGAAGTGCCGGAGGAGGGAACTGTGTATTACGTGGATGCCAAAAACGGCAATGACGGCGGGGACGGAAAGACAGAAGAAACTGCATGGAAGACCTTTGACAGGGTCAATTCCAAAACCTTTCTGCCTGGAGACAAGATACTGCTGAAAGCGGATTGTATCTGGAACCAGGCGCTGAATCCCAAAGGCAGCGGCAGAGAGGGCGCGCCGATTACCATTGATCAGTATGGAGAGGGCAGCCGTCCCGTAATTAACGGCAATGGTACATCCGGCCCTTCCATCACCGGTGCGGTGACGATTTACAACGAAGAATACTGGGAAATTTACAATCTGGAAGTGACCAACTTAGAAAATACGGATAAGATGGGGGAAGCCATGGACAGCGGCACCAGCGAGCGAGCCGGGATCCTGATCTATTCCTCCAACCAGAAAAAGATATACAAGCACATCACCGTGAAAAACTGCTATGTACACGATGTCAACTCCAACTTTAAAGGAGGGAAAACCTCCGGAGGAATCATCGTCATGGGTCATTACCTGGACAAAGACGGAAACAGGGTCACCGTTGATGACAGCGGTAATCTGACAGCCAAAGCCATGGGGCGGGCAGCCTTTGAAGACGTGCTCATTGAAGGAAATTATGTAAAAAACGTGGCGATTGAAGGAATCCGGAATAAATGCAATACGGATATATCTGATTCCGGCTGGGGAAAGAATGAATTCCTTAAAAACTACTCCAATGTGACCATACGCAATAATTATCTGGAAGATGTGGTTGGTGACGGCATCGTTTTGACGGAAACAAAGGGCGGACTGATCGAGGGGAATATGGTGAATTCTTCCTGCGGCTATGACAGGGGAGCGGTAAACTATGCCCAGTGCTGGACCATGTTTGCCGATGATGTCACCGTACAGTACAATGAGGTTTACGGAAACCGGTACGGATACGATGACGGTGAGGCCTTTGACTCTGATATGATGAATGTGGACAATATTTTCCAGTACAATTTAAGCCACGACTGCGGCGGCGGGGTCATGCTGTTTATGGCCAGCCAGAAAAATACCATTTTCCGTTATAACATAAGCATCAATGACGGTGCAGGCACCTATCCGGGAGGAAGCAGGCTGCAGCAGCAGACCTTCCATTACGACAATACCACCTCTGCAGGGCCCGGCGTGGGTAAAATTTATAACAATACCATTGTTGTTTTTGGTGAAGATATTAAGACCTCTCTGTTTGGCGGGAAGAGTAAACGAACCTGTTATGTGGATTTCAAAAATAACATTGTTCTGGCAAAGGACGGAGCAACCATTGACTTTGCGGTTTTAGAGCAGGGTTCCACCATTCATGAGGACAGCGTCATAGAAAACAACTGTTTCTATCCGGATGTCATTGCAAATACCATTGCCGGCTCAGCTTTGGATAAGGAGAGCCTGCAGGCCAAAGGAAATATATTTATGGATCCCATGCTGATTGATTATAAGGCGGGAAAGGATTATTCAAACTATCAGTATCCTTTGGAGGACTTGGAAGATCTCATGGATTCTGATTTCACTAAAGAAAGGATCCAGAGTCTGGCGGAGCCTTATAAGCTGACGGAAATGTCACCATGTATCCGCGCCGGACAGAGGATCGAAGGAATGCCCACTGAAGATATTATGGGCAATACCATTGCAGGGCGTGTGGATATAGGTGCATTGGAATATTCCAGTGAGGATGAACTGGCAGAGGATGTGGAGGAAGTTCATATCGTAACCACTCCCGGAGTTGTGCCGAAACTGCCGGCAACCTTAAAAATCATTCTGGATGGCAAATCCTATGATTATCCGGTTCAATGGGATGAGCTGACAAAGGAAGACTGCATGGAGGCGGGAGTCATGGAACTTGCGGGAGTTCTTCCAGGATTATCCAATCAGGTTGTTGCCACCATAATTGTAGCTGATGCACCGGAACATTTTGAGCCGGTTGAAGTTTCTACTTTTGCAGGAATTTACCCGGCGCTGCCGGTAACGGTTACAGCGGAATTTGCAGGTGGTTTGACCCTGGAGCTTGGTGTGACATGGGAAGCCCTCACCCTGGAGCAGTATTCCCATGAGGGTGAGATTACGGTAGAAGGAATCGTCTCAGGCTTGAAGGAAACATGCACGGCAAAGGTGACTGTTATAGGAGAGCTGGGGGATGGAACAAGCGTAAAGGAAACGGTGTCTGCAAAGGATGCCTATATCCAGCAAAGCGATGGAAACAAAGCGTATGGAAGCTCCGATCCCAGTGTCATTAAAGTCAAAACCGCCAATAATTCTCCTTCCTATACGAGAAAAGGACTGATTGGCTTTGACTTAAAGGATGATGAGCAGATGCTTAAATCCGCTTCCAGCATTACCATCAGGCTGCAAATGACAAGGCCGGTTTCAGAGTCAGATTATAAAACCATTAACAATCATTTTTATCTCAAGGTCTATGAGGTGGATGATAGCTGGGAAGAAGGAACGGTGACATGGAATTCTGCTCCCAATACTTCCTCAGATAATCTGGTGATCCGTGATGAAAAGATCGTATACGCCAATATCCGGGATGTCCATGACAATATGGTGGAGCTGGATGTGACCGATTGGGTAAAGAATGCTTATGTCAAAAAAGGACAGACAAAGTTTTCCTTCCTTATGACAACCGATTATTTCGGTGAGTATGCAAACGGTGACAACGGCGGCATTGATTTTGCGTCCAAAGAGGCCGGTGGAAAAATGGCTCCCACCATGGTATTAAGCAATGTTTATGAAACGGGGATAGAAGCTGTTTCCATATCAACGCCGTCTGGGAAGATGCCGGTTCTGCCGGAAACCGTATCAGTCAATTACTCAAATGGAGAACAAAAAAACGTGACCGTGGAATGGAACAGCGTTGATTCTGCAAATTACCAGAGCGAGGGAAGCTTTGTGGTGTATGGGAAGGCAAACGGGGTAAAGCTGCCCATTCAGTGTACCGTGTATGTTATGGAAGGGCTGCACAAAGTCGTCTCTGTCAGAGATATTCCTCCTATTATCCAGCTGGTTGGAACACCGTGGGAGGAACTGGGACTTCCAAAGACGGCCGCTGTGCTGCTGGATAATGGGAAAGAAGCAGAAATTCCCATTGAATACTGGTTCCCGGACAATGCCTATGCACCGGAAAAGGTATTTTCCTATACCTGCATCGGATATCTGGATTTAAACAGCCATGAGACAATAGAAAACCCGGATCAGAAGTTTGCGGCGGTAACTGTAAGCATTATTGAACCGGAAGATAAGAATGCCCTTCTTGTTCTCTATACGGAAGCGGCGGATCTGATCAATCAGGGCGTATTGGACCGGCTGACCGATGGGGCAAAAAGCCGTTTTATGAAGGCGTTCAACCAGGCTGCCTCTGTACTGATCAATACAAAGGCAACCGAATCAGAAGTACATAATGCTTATGTCCTCTTGATGGAGGCTATCTGGAATCTGGATGCAGAAGAAAATTTAAAACCTGATACTTCTGCCCTTAGGGATCTGGTGCTCATAGCAGAATCCAAGAACAAAAAGGATTATACGGAGGAGTCCTATGAGGTGTTAAAGGATGCTCTTTCAGAGGCCAAATCTGTGTTAAAGGATAAAACTCTTACAAAGGGCGATCAGGACAGGGTAGACCAGGCATACGACTATTTGAAAGAGGCTGTTGACGGTCTGGAATTCAGCGGAAATTCGGGAACAGAAACCAGGATCGTCACAGGGATAAAGATTATGGCACTGCCCGGTCAAACAGAATACAAAACAGGAGAACGGATCAGTCATTTGGGCTTAAAAGTGGCTGCGGTATACAGCGATGGCTCATTAAAGACCATAAACGGCTATGAGATATCGGATGTGAGCACTTCTGTGCCGGGCGTAAAGGATGTGATCATCACATACCGCGCAGCGGTCAATAATGCCATTAAGGTGTTCACGGACGTATTCCAGATAACAGTGATAAAGGAAACCTCTCAGGGAGGCGGGTCCGGCAGTTCAGGAGGAAGCACATCCTCTCAAACGGTCTCTCAAAAGACGGGGGCAGACATAAGCGGACAATGGCAGAAGGCCAATGGAACGGCATGGAAATTCTTAAAGGCTGACAAGACCTACGCATCCAACCAATGGGCAAAAATCAGCGGGAAATGGTACCGGTTTGATGAATCCGGCATAATGCAGACCGGATGGATCGTGGATCAGGGCACATGGTATAGGCTTAGCCCGGATGGTTCCATGGAATCGGGCTGGGTAAAGGAAGAATCCGATGGATATTGGTATTATCTTGATGAATCCGGCGCTATGAGAACAGGCTGGGTCCAGATTCATGGAATCTGGTATTACTTCAATCCTGTTACCCAGGGGGAAACCGGCTGGCAGAAAACAGAAGACGGCAAATGGGGATATCAGACAGGGGAAAGCGGAAGCAGACCGATGGGAGCCCTTTGTACCAATACCACAACAGCGGACGGGTATCAGGTAGATGAAAACGGAGCCTGGGTCCGGTAATCAATTTAACCTGAAAGAGGGATTTCCCTCTTTCAGGACCATTTGGGGGAAGCGGTCTTATGAAGGTAAAATGGAAAAAGATATGCAGTTTGGTACTGATTTGTTCCGTGCTGACGGGAAATCTTGCTTACGCAGCTCCTTTGCCCGGGAGCTTTGCAGCTGATATGGATCAAAATGCTCTGGAAACAATTTTAAATGACGGGCTGGTCATGCACTCTTCCTTTGATGAGGGCAGCATATCCGGGAACAAGGCTGAGGACCAGACCGGAAGAGGAAATGATGGAACCATTTACGGCCAGCCGGCCTTTGTCAAGGGAATCCGGGGAAACGGCGTTTCCCCGGATAACGGAAGCAAAGCAGGAGAGGCCAATACCAAAGCCGACCAGTATATTAATTACGGCCAAACCACAGATTTAACATTTGGAACGGAAGATTTTTCCCTGTCCTTCTGGATGAAGACAGAAAGTCACGGGCAAAATAACGGAACCATCCTTTCCAATAAAGATTACATAAGCGGCAGCAATACAGGCTGGGCCTTTGGTAATTTTAATAATACCAGTAAGGTGGATATGAGAATGAATTTTTCAGGAACAGGAAACAGCCGGGTGGAATTAAAAGGAATACCATCCAATGATGACAAATGGCATCATGTAGCAGGCATTTTTGACAGGGATGGTGATATGACAGTTTATTTAGATGGAGAAAAATATTCGTCTGTTTCTATGACAGGGCACAAAGGAAAATCAGCTGATACGGGGCTGGATTTCATTTTAGGCGGTGACGGCAGAGGCTGTTATGGCATGAGCGGCTGCATCATTGATGAACTCCGGGTATATAGGAAGGCCATCGAAGCATCTGCCGTAAAGACCATTTACGAAGCGGAAGGAGCCATGGCAGCCATAGAACAGATGGAAGACCAGCTGGCTTCTATTAAGCCGGGTTCCCAGTACCCTGTGGACCAGATCAACGAGATGAAAGCAGAAATAGAAAAGGTAAAGAACGGTCTGGAGGGAATGACAGCATCCGCAGCCATGGCAGCCGTCAGCAGCCTGAAAGAAAAATACAATGAATTTCTGGAAGGCAGTGAGCCTCTTTGCAGCTTCCAGGTGGTTTCCGATGTCCATATTAAATCCGATAACCTGTCGGATGCCAATGCTGCAAATTTTATAGCAGGGTTAAAGGATATGAAAATCATTGCCCCCGGCTCCCTGGGGGTGCTGAATCTGGGTGATCTTACACAAAGCGGAACAGAGGCCCAGTATAATGGGATCTATAACATCATGGACCAGTATTCTCCTGTCACTGACGATAAGGTTATCATGACTTTAGGGAATCACGATGTGAGAGGATACAATTCTGCTGACTGGAATAAAGATGAAACTGTTATCAGTGCATACTGGCCAACTGCAAAAGCCCTTTATCTGAATAAGAATAAAAGGTATATGCCAAACAACGGGGAAACCGTCTATTTTGACCGTTGGCTGGGAGGGTATCATTTTATTGTAATCAATACGGAAAACGGTTTAAAGGATGCCATGTACCTTTCTCAGGAGCAGTTAAACTGGCTGGATGAGACTCTGGCTGAAAATGCCAGCCCGGATAAACCGATTTTCGTCATGGGACACAATGCATTAAAGGATACTCACTGGAGAAGTAATATTCTGCTGGATTTCGGAAACCAGGACTCCAAAGTAAAAGAGATATTCTCCAAATATCCTCAGGTGATCTACATGTCCGGCCACATTCACAACGGATTTGGGGTTGCGGAAGCCATTGACCGGGAATACGGTACCCTGATTGATGTTCCCTCCTATAATGAGACGGAAAACGGAGTAAAGGATGCCGGAGTCGGCTACCATGTAAAGATTTATGAAGACAGTGTGGTATTTAAGGCGAGGAACTTTAAAACCTCTTCCTGGCTGCCGGAGTATGATATAACAGTGGCTCTTCCCGGCCTCCCCGCTGTGTATAAAAAAGCAAAGAGTCTGAATCCCGGTGATTATTCGGCTGAGTCCTATGGGAAAGTCCTGGAGCTTATGGAAGAGGGGAAAGGCATTTTTCAGAAGGTATACGATCAGAGCCAGTTGACTTACGAAAAGGTGGGCCCTCCTGAGGCCGGCTTATTTACCGGAACGGTGAGAGAACGGATCAATGAGCTTACGGCGGGGCTGTCTGCAGCCATGGAATCGCTTGAATCCCAGGAAAAAGTCACGGTTCCCACAGAGGATGCTTATCTCCAGGGAGGAAGTGATGCCGGTAAAACCAGCAGCCAGTACAGCAATTACGATGCTTCCAAACTAAGAGTCAAATTCTCCGACGGCCAGCAGAATTATACCAGGAGAACAATTATGACCTTTAATCTATCGGGGGTGGAAAAAGAATCGAAGGAGGCTGATCTTGTACTTGAGCTGACAGGAGGAATCAGCAATACCAATCCCGCAAAAGATTTTGTTTCTGCGGAAATTTATGAGGTGAAAAGCGGCTGGAATTCTGGTACGGTGACCTGGAATACAAAGCCGGAACGAATCAGAGACAAAGCGGATGCAGTGATTGCAAAGGACAATATATCCGATGGGATCGTAACCGCAGATGTGGGTGAAAGCGTGAAAAATGCCCTGAATGAAGGGAAAACGGCAATTTCCTTTGAAATCAGCTGTCCTGTGGCGGCCAATGACAACATGATTGATTTTTATTCCACAAGGGCAGAAGGAAAGGAAGGGCCAAGGCTCATCACCCGCGCAACCGAGACGGAAAAGCCGGTTGATCCCCAGTTTCAGGAATTAAGGGAAAAGTGGCTTGGCACCCTGCTGGGAGGAGAACTGGATACAGGCAATGAGGCGGTCCGCACCTACATAAAGGGAATGGATGAAAAAGCCGGGGAATGCTGGAAGACCATGATCAAGGGAAGTGATGAGTCCAGAACCAATCTTTGGAGCGATCTGGATATGAGCTATATCAAAGGGACCGGCGCAGAGGCCAAGGTCCATTCCGGCAATGTGGCTGAGACCTTTTACCGGTTAAAGGATATGGCGGTCGCATGGGCAACAAAGGGCTGCCAGCTGTACCAGAACGAGGAAGTAAAAAAGGAACTGATCCTGGCCCTGGATTTCATGAATGAACATCACTACAGCAGCAGCGATGAGAAAACACCGGTGTTTGGAAACTGGTGGCACTGGGAAATCGGAGGCCCCATCGCATTTTTAAACACTGCCCTGATTCTTTATGAGGACCTGACTCCGAAACAAATTGACCGTTATGCAGCAGCAGTCAACCGGTTTACCAGCCGTTGCGACCGCCCTTCCGGCTACCCGGGTTCTCCGGCCATGACAGGGGCAAATCTGATCGATAAGGGCATGGTAGTGGTTCAAACCGGTCTTTTGACCGACAACAGGGAGAAACTGGATCATGTGAAAAAAGCATATAAAACCGTGTTTGAATATGTGACCACCGGAGATGGATTCTATGAAGACGGGTCCTTTATCCAGCACCAGGCGCTGGCCTATATGGGCGGATACGGTTCTCAGCTGTATGAGAAGCTGAGCATTTTATTCTCCGTATTTTCAGGCACTGATTTTGAATTGACCTATGAGGATCACGGGGAGCAGCTGATCTTTGATATGGTATTTGAAGGGATCGAGCCATTTATTTATAACGGCCTTTGCATGGATATGATATCCGGAAGAGACATTACAAGAAAAACCTCCAGCGACAAGGCAAGGGGGGCGGGAATCATGGATGCCATGATGCTCATAGGGGATGCCATGCCTCCAGAGCAGCAGGACCGCTTTAACCGCATGATGAAGTATTTCATAGGAATCGATGAAGACTATTATTACAGCCGCAGCACTCATATTGCCTCCTTAATGAGAGCAAACCAGATCATGAACGATGCTTCCATTGAGCCGAGAAGTGAGTATGTGCTTCACAAGCTGTTTGCGGGCATGGATAAACTGGTACATATTATGCCGGAATTCGGTTTTGCCTTATCCATGCATTCCAGCCGTACCTATGGGCATGAGCTGATCAACGATGAAGGAAAGCGGACCTGGAACATTTCCGATGGCATGACATACCTCTACAACAATGACAGAGATCAGTATGGGGAAGGCTATTGGGCTACTGTAGATCCAAAGCGCCTGGCAGGAACCACCACGGAATATGTGACCCGCCCCAATGGCGCCGGTGACCGTACCAAGAATATTTACAGCTGGGTGGGCGGTTCCAGCCTGGACAATTACGGCGGGGCAGGAATGCATTTTAAGACCCTGGGCAGCAGCGGAAGCACCAGATCAGGCACAGATGCAAAAAAGTCCTGGTTTATGTTTGACGATGAAATCGCAGCAGTGGGGAGCGGGATCACCTCTGACACCGGAAATTACGTGGAAACCATTATTGACAACCGGAGGCTTAATGAGGATGGAAGCAATGAAGTGCTGATCGACGGGGAAGCAATGGACATCAGGAACGACGGTGGGGAAAGTGCTTTAAAAGGATCAAAAATAACCGGCGCTTCCTGGATCCACCTGGAAGGAAATACGGAAGGCTCTGATATGGGCTATTATTTTCCGGGAAAAGCGGATGTTATGGCCTTAAAAGAAAAGCGGACCGGCAATTGGAATGCCCAGGGAACCACAGAGGGACAGGAGACAAACCAGTTTGCCGCTTTCTGGTTCGACCATGGGAAAAAGCCGGTCAATGCAGATTATTCCTATGTGATTCTGCCCGGAAAGGATGCGGAGGAAACGGCACAGTACTGTGAAGCACCTGACATTGAAATTTTGGAGTGCAGCGAGGATGCTCATGCCGTAAGAGAAACGGCATTGGGAATAACAGCAGTGAATTTCTGGAACAACAAAACAACAACCGCGGCTGGAATTACATCAAATAAGGCCGCCTCAATAACGATGCAGGTCAACGGGGACGAGGCAATCCTGGGGGTGTCGGATCCCACTCAGGAGAACAATGGAACCATTGAGATTTCTCTTCCCTACACAGGCGGAGACGTCAAGGAATCCGATGGCAACATCGAAGTGCTTCAAAAAACTCCGTTTATCAAGCTGGCTGTGAGGACAGCAGGTCTGGCGGGGAAAACCAGCAGGATCACGCTAAAGGTGCTGGCCCCTGAAACATGTGAAATCATCGGCATTACCGGAGAATTCGACCGGATCAAGGCAGCTCCCGGAACAAAGTTCACAGATCTGCAGCTTCCCAAAACAGTGGAAGCCTATGATAATGCCGGAGGCACCCATTCCCTGGATATTCTGTGGGAGAGAGGGGATTACCAGAAGGACGTGTTGGGAACCTATGATTTAACCGGACAGCTGGTATTGCCTGAGGGATTATACAATACGGCAGGGTTTACTGCATCGGTTAAAGTCCAGATTGGCGAGGAATCCGCACAGGCCATGGATGATGTTTATGTACAGGGGGGATCAGACGGGGATAAAAATTTCAGCGGTTCCTCCAGCCTGATTGTAAAATACGATGCCGGTGCCCAGAATTATACCAGAAAGTCCCTTATGAAGTTCAGCCTGGACCAGTTACCGGAAACCACTCAGGCAGTTTATCTGGCCTTTGAGCTGACAGATACGCCAAGTGCGGATTTTACCAGTGCAGATATTTATCAGGTGGAAAATGGCTGGGAGGGAAATACAGTAACCTTCAACAGCTTCCCGGCCCGTTTAGGCACAAATCCCGCGGCCTCCTTTACAAAAGCCATGACATCGGAGAGTCTGATACAGAAGCTGGATGTGACGGAAGCTGTTCATGCAGCGAAAAACAATGGGGACACGGAAATCTCCTTTGAGATCAGCATACCAACGGCAGCCAAAAACAACTATGTAGGCATCTATTCCTCCAGAACTGTTAAGGAAGGCGCCTTAAAACCGTCGCTGATCTGGGAAGCCGATTATGTACCAGAAAAGGTAATTAAAAAGAATTTAAGCTTTATTATTGATCTGGCTTCCAATATCAATCCGGAAGATTACAGTAATGTGGATGAAGCAGGTTTAAAACAACTGATTGAAGAAGCGAAACGCGTCCTCCAGGATCTTGATGCAGAAATGGAAGAAATTCATGAAATGGAGAGACGTCTGACTCAGGAACTGGTAAAATATAGAAGGATACTGTAAGGAGCAGGAGGAAACTATGAAACAGAAAGCGCGCAGATGGAACGTGATAATGGCAGCAGTTTTAATCATTGCATTTTTTGTGGCAGGAACCCGGTGGCTGCAAAAGCCTTCCTATGAAGTGGTGAAAATGGGTGGCTATGCCATTACCCAGGACCATCTGGCGCTTTATGAAACTGACTGCCGGGCTCAAGTTGCATCTTATTTTTACAATAAATATCAGCTGGATCCAAATGAAGATGGGTTCTGGGACACTTTAGTCCAGGGAGAGATCCCAAGGGAAGTATTAAAACAAAAGGCCATGGACCGTCTTGCCTGGGATACGGCGGAACGGCTGAATGCTTCCCAATATGGGATCCCTGCGGATATAACTTTAAAGGACATAAAAAGATCTCTGGAGGGAGAGAACAAAAAGCGGCAGTATTCTCTAAGTATTTCTTACGGTCCCGGCCAGTATGGGCTGATGGAGTATATCTCCAGAACCCAGATGGAAATAAGAGACGAACTGAAGGGGAAACTTTTGGAGGAAAGGCTGAAGCCTTCCAAAGAGCAGCTGCAGGAGCTTTACGCCAGTGCAGATCCGGTCCTGTTTGATGAGGGCTGCAAAGCCAGGGTTGGAATCTATATGTATTACGGAATGAAGGCCGGAGAATTTCCGGAAGAGCTGAAAAAGGTCTGGAGTCTTGTGGAGAAAGGAATTGCCGGAGGCAAGGATCCGTCAGATATCGTTAATGAGGTAAATGCAGGGTCAGAGATCAGCATCGAATACGAGGAAGCAGAATATGATACGGCTGATTTTCCCAGGGACAATCAGGAAATGGCATGGCTGGCAGAACAGACCCGGTTTATGGAGCCGGGGCAAAGCACCGGTGTATTGGATTATGGAGCTTCCCAGGGAATCTTAAAAGTGTTGGATAAGCAGGACTACGGAAAGGCGGAGTATGAGGAATCTGTGACTCTTTTAAGGAATTTGTGGCTGGAAAAGGCTTATCAGGAATACATAGAGCAGTGTATGAAAGAGTATGGCTATTTTGTTAAACAATAAAAAATCAATGTGAAATATATAACAAGCGCATTACCAAAAAGGCGGCTGGGACTGTAAGGCTGTCTTGCCGCCGAAGAGGAAGAATGGAACCGAATACAGGAAGAGGAAATACTTAAGCCTTTAAATTCTTTGGAAAAGCTAAGGGGAGCCAAGGCAGAGGTATGTATACAGGTAACCGTAAAAATTCCTTTGGAGTATGAAATATGTATCGAATCATGATCGTAGACGACGAACCGCTGATTCTGGCAGGGATCACTTCCCTTCTTAACTGGGAAGAGCATCAGTGTAAAATAGTAAAAAAGGTTTCCAATGGCCGGCAGGCTCTCGCACAAATGGAGAGCCTTAAGCCGGATATTGTGATAACAGATATCAGGATGCCCGTCATGGATGGGATCAGTTTTATGAAGGCATGTGTGGAAAATGGATATCCTGCCGCCTTTATTCTCCTGACAAACCTGGAGGAAATTTCCTTGGTGAAAGAAGCTTTGCGTCTGGGCGCGGTTGATTACCTCATAAAACTGGAGCTTGATGAGACTGCACTGATCGGGGCCTTGAAAAGGGCCAAAGATAAATGCAATCTAAGCCGTCGCAAGACGTTTGCAATGGAGGGCGGAGAAGCAACTGAGGACGAGCAAATTGGGAATTATTTCAGACATATGTTGATTTGCGATGCGGATACTCAGACGGATGAAGGGGTATGTGGGCTGATCCGGGAACAATATCCGGTATTTTTTTTAATGCTGATTCATTTTAATTACGGGTCTGAAGGATTTTCCGAGAAATACACCAGAGCTGATCAGAAAAAAGTTATGAATTTTGCGGAAAATATCATTCAGGAAATGGTAAAGGGTTTTTTTGACAGAAGCTGCCTCTTAAGAAAAGAGCAGAATGGTTTTATCCTTGTTCTTTCACTGGAGGGAATGAATGCTTATAAGGAACAGGCTGAAACCATGAGCATGAAGTTCTGCAAGGTGATGAAGAACTATTTTGAGGTTCCTGTGTCCATTGCGGTCAGCCGGCCGGTAAGGGAGGCGGAGGAGATTCAGGACCTTCTTTACCAGGCTATGAGTATTATAAATGATACGTATTGTGACAGTCATGGGAGGATTGTTTTTTATCCGGAAAATTGCAAAGAAAGTTTCAGCCGCCGCAGCTTTAATATTAATTTTTTAAAGAAGGAACTGACAGGCATGGTCCGTCAAAATGACCGGAACGGCTTCTCCCATATCATGAACCAGATCATTCAGCTGTTTGTCCAGTGTAAGCCATCCCGTTCACAGGCCGTAAATGCATGCAGCAATCTTTATTACTTTATAACATTTCTTTTGGAAGAAAGGGAGGACCAGAGTTTTCCCTATATTTTGGATGTGGCAGGGCAGTTAAACCGGCTGACTGACTTAAATGCCGTGATCGCCTGGCTGGAACGGTTCCGGGACCAGGTGGCAGAGGCGCTGGAGACTTACAAGGAAAGCAGGAAGGACAAGTATATTGAACTGGTTCTGGAATATATCCGGGAGCATTATAAGGAAAAGATAACCTTAAGCCGGATGTCTTCTCTGCTGAACATCAGCCAGGGGCATTTAAGCAGTATTTTTAAAAAACAGACCGGAAAAAATTTTTCAGATTATGTAACGGAGGTTAAGATTGAAAAGGCGAAGGAGCTGATTGGAACATATCAATATATGATGTATGAAGTTTCTGATATGCTTGGCTTTGATACCCAATACTATTTCAGCGCCGTATTTAAAAAGATCACAGGTTATACTCCAAAGGAATATGAGAATATGACAATAAAAAAGAATTGTTCCTGATGGAATTTATCATGTTACTTCAAAGCCGGTCACAGGATCTTATGGCCGGATTCAGGAGAATTCTTCTGTAAAAATTACAAAAATCCGTGACAAACCTGAAAGAATCAGATAGAATAAGCTTAGGAAAGGGCTTTCAAGGGTGATCACTGATGAATATATATGATATTGCTGCAGAAGCAAAAACTTCCATATCAACGGTTTCCCGTGTTCTGAATAACAAGGGAAATGTGAATCCGGAGATAAAAAAGCGGGTGGAAGAGGTACTTAAGAAATACGATTATAAACCCAGCGCAATTGCAAGAGGGCTGGTTTCAAAGACGATGAAAAGCATTGCCATCCTGACTGTGGATGTAAGAGTGACTCATTATGCCCGCATGATCTATGTGATCGAGCAGGAGTTCAGCGACAGAGGGTATAATGTGACGGTATGCAATACCGGAGGCTCCATAGAAGAATGTGAAAAATATATGGAAATCCTGTCGGAAAAGCAGATTGACGGAATTGTGCTCATTGGTTCTGTGTTCAATGAGCTGATTCATTATCCTGACATTACTTCCAAGATAAAAGACATTCCTGTAGTAGTGGCTAACGGTAAGGTGAACCTGCCTAATTTTTATTCGGTGCTGGTGGATGACACAAAAGGAATCAGGACTGCAGTGGACTACCTGTTTAAAAAAGGACACAATGAATTGGTTTACGTCTATGACATGGAGACCGACAGCGGCTGGGCAAAACGTCAGGGATTTTTAGAAGCCATGAAGCTCCATGATATTCCGGAGGCGGAAAAGCGGGTGATACCCGGCAAATTCGGCCTGGAAGGCGGTCTGAAAGCGGCGGAAACTCTATGTGCTTCTGGCATCGGTTTCACCGGCGTGATATGCGGGGAAGACATTACTGCTATTGGCATGATGAAAGGTTTAAAAAAGCGTGGCTATTTGATTCCGGATCAGGTGGTGATCACAGGGTACAACAATTCGCCGGATTCCCTGATCTGTGAGCCGGAGCTTACGACCATTGACAATAAACCGGAATTACTGGGCGGTCTATGCTCCCAGCTTTTGCAGGAGGTTTTAGAGGGAAAGACGTCGGCTTCCAGCCTGGCGATCCAGCCGGAGCTGATTGTGCGGGGAACCGCATGACAGGAAGAAAAATCAGACAGGAAAAGCAAGAGAAGTAAAAACGCTTTCTTGTATGCGGAGGCTTATTTTTCAAGAATATTGGAAGATAAGCACCGCTTTTTTTTACAAAACAGGAAAACGCTTTTTTGAAATCAAATTTTATATAAATATTTTACAAAAATAAAACCAATAAAATGTATAAAATATACTAATTTAGGAAGAATGCTCAGGTTTATATTGACATATAAGTTAATAATGTTATAATAAAAATCAAGAAAGCGCTTTCTCGTTAAGAGAAAGATAAAAATAAGAAACCCGGCGTACAGGAATCAAAAGGAGAATGAAAGGCATGAGAGTACAATACGAGGATTTATTAAAGAAGTTTCAGAACATATTAGAGAGCAGGGGCTTTTCCCCAGAACATGCAGAGGGAGCTGCCACGGTATTTGCCAAAAACAGTCTGGATGGGGTTTACTCCCACGGCATAAACCGTTTCCCAAGAGTGGTCAGTTACTTGGACAAGGGAGAAATCAATCCAACAGCGGTAGCCACCTGTGAGTCTTCCATGGGTACCATAGAGCGGTGGGATGGGCACCGGGGATTTGGCCCTCTGAATGCAAAGCTTGCTATGGACCGGGCTTGTGAACTGGCAAAGGAATATGGCGTAGGAGTTGTTGCCCTGGGCAATAATAACCACTGGATGCGCGGCGGAAGCTATGGATGGCAGGCGGCTGATGCTGGCTGCATTGGAATCTGCTGGTCCAACACCATGCCCAACATGCCTGCATGGGGCGGTAAGGACAGAAAAATCGGAAACAATCCCTTCATCATGGCAATACCCAGAAGCAATGGAAAGCATGCAGTCATTGACTGTGCGGTATCCCAGTTCTCCTATGGTAAGATCGAAGAGGCAAGATTAAAAGGACAGAAGCTTCCGGTTCCCGGCGGCTATGATACCAGCGGAAACATCACTACGGATCCCGCTGAAATTGAAAAAACATGGAGAGTCCTTCCCATGGGCTATTGGAAGGGAAGCGGGATCTCCATTGCCCTGGACTTGATCGCAACGGTACTGACTAATGGAAATTCTGTGAGAAAGATCGGCACCTTTGGAGATGAAGTGGGTCTGTCCCAGGTGATGATTGCCATTGATCCGGGAAAATTCAATTCCGTGGAGGAAACCGATGCCATTGTGGAGGAGATATTAAGGGACATCAAGTCCTCGGAACCGGCTGCAGAAGGCGGGGAAGTATTCTATCCAGGCGAGCTGGAATTAAAGACAAGAGAAGATAACTTAACAAACGGCATTCCTGTGATTGAGGAAGTATGGGAAACTTTAAATTCCCTGGAGAGATAAGGAACTGTTCATAATATGAGAAAAAGAGTGTAAAAAAGGGAGAGGTAAATCAATGGAATATATCATAGGGATTCTGATTTTGGTTTCATTCTTTGGCCTGGCATTTTATGCCGCAAGGGGCGGGAACTTAATGATGGGGATGCTGGTCATGGCAATTCTCTGGACCGTGCTTCCAATGCTTGGCAATACATTTGCAACAAATCCGGAGTTTGTGGCAGCCAATGCAGACAGGATCCAGATCACCTGGATCCAGGCATTTGCCAAGGTATTTCAAAGCGGCCCCGAAGGCTGGGGCAATGTTCTTGTCAACGTAGTATTTGGTGCATGGTTCGGGCGTGTCCTTTTGGAAACAGGCATTGCCTCCACCCTGATCCGTAAAACAACAGAGCTTGGAGGCGATAAGCCGGCTGTGACCTGCATCCTGTTATGCATCGTTACCACTGCCATTTTCTCCTCCCTGTTTGGAGCCGGTGCGGTGGTTGCCATCGGAGTTATCGTTCTTCCCATCCTCATGTCCCTTGGAATTCCCAAGGTGCTTTCCGTGGTTTCCTTCATGCTGAGCATCGGGGCGGGGATGTTCTTAAATCCGGTATTGTTCGGACAGTATACGGCATTTTTCCTGGATGCAGAGGGAAAGACGGTTTACCCTTATGACCAGTATGTGCGGTGGGGCGGGATTGCCCTGACTGTCCAGCTTGTTTTCACCATCTGTCTGGTGCTGTTCTTTATGAGAAAAAAGAAAACCGTCCATCCATGGGCAGCCAGAAGGCCTATGAGACAGAAAATTGATTTTGCGCCGGGCAGATCTCTGCTGACGCCGTTTATCCCTGTTTTTTTGCTGATCGCATTTAAGGTTCCAATTATTATGGGCTTTTTGATCGGCGGTTTTTATGCTCTGTTTGTATGCGGGAAGCTTAAGGATTTCAGGACCGCATGCCGTACCTTTAATAAGGATTTCTTTGACGGCGTGGTGGATACGGCTCCTTTGGTCGGCTTTTTGCTGATGGTGCCCATGTTTAACAAGGCTGCAGAGCTGTGTATTCCATATTTTAATGCGTTGCTGGGAAACATCATTCCAAACAGCACCTTGTTTATTACCATCATATTCTGTGTGCTTGCGCCTCTTGGACTGTTCCGCGGACCCTTTACCCTGTATGGCTGCGGCGCTGCGACCCTGGGGATATTAAAGGGAATCGGCTTTTCCACAACATTCCTTGCTCCCCTTATGATCGCTTCCACAACAGTTATGAACGTTTCCTGCTGCATCACCCAGTCCTGGATCGTGTGGGGAATCAGTTATGCCAAGGTTTCCACAAAGGATTTCTTAAAAATAAGCATTGTCTGCGGCTGGATCATCTGTATTATCCTGCAGATCATTACATTTATCATGTTCGGTTAATGGAGGGAGAAAACACATGGGAAAAAGATTGGTAAGAATGGGGATCGATGTAGGAGGGACCCATACAAAGGCAGTTGCCATAGATAATGCAACACATGAAATAATCGGTAAATCCTCCGTTAAGACAACTCATGATGACCGCAGCGGCGTGGCGGCAGGTGTTGTGGCTGCGTTTCAGAACTGTTTGAGGGAAAATGACATTGCTCCTGAGGATGTGATTTTTGTGGCCCACAGCACCACCCAGGCAACCAATGCCCTGATCGAAGGGGATGTTGCAACAGTAGGAGTGATCGGAATGGGACCAACAGGTCTGGAAGGCTTTTTATCCAGATGCCAGACCAGGTTAAAGGACATTGATCTGGGTTCAGGAAGGAAAATTACGATCAAAAACTCCTATATCAAGGATATGGATGTGGATGAAGTCACGGTGAAAAAAGCCGTGGAGGAGTTAAAGACAGAAGGTGCCCAGGTGCTGGTCGCTTCGGATACATACGGAGTGGATGACATCGGCGGAGAGCAGTTTGTCTTTGAAATCGCCCATGATGAGATGGGAATGGAAACAACGCTGGCTTCCGATATCACCAAGCTGTATGGGCTTACCAGAAGGACCAGGACAGCAGCAATCAACGCAAGTATTTTGCCTAAGATGTTAAATACGGCAAACTCCACGGAGGAAAGCGTACGGAAAGCGGGCGTAGAAGTGCCGCTTATGATCATGCGCGGGGACGGCGGCGTCATGGAAATCAATGAGATGAAAAAACGGCCGGTCCTGACCATGCTGTCCGGCCCGGCGGCCAGTGTTATGGGTTCTCTCATGTATTTAAGGGCTTCCAACGGCGTTTACTTTGAGGTGGGCGGAACCACCACCAACATAGGTGTCATTAAAAACGGGCGTCCGGCCATTGATTATTCCATCGTGGGAGGTCACAGGACTTACATCAGTTCCCTGGATGTGCGGGTCCTGGGTGTGGCAGGAGGAAGCATGATCCGGGTGAATAAAAGCGGCGTTCATGATGTGGGACCTCGTTCCGCCCATATCGCAGGCATGGATTATGCGGTATTTACCGATGAATCGGAAATCGTTGATCCCAAGCTGGAATTTTTCTCTCCAAGGGAAGGTGATCCTGATGATTATGTGGCCATCCGCCTTGGAAGCGGAAAGAGGATCACCCTCACAAACAGCTGTGCAGCTAATGTCCTTGGTCTGGTAACTCCAAAGGATTTCTCCTACGGAAATGTCAATGCGGCCAGAAAAGCCATGCAGCCGGTTGCGGACTATCTGGGAGTGACGGTGGAAGAGGTGGCAAAACAGATCCTGACAAGGGCTTATGAGAAGATCCAGCCCATCATCATGGAACTGGCTGATAAATACCGTCTGGAGCATGACCAGATATCCCTGGTGGGAGTAGGCGGAGGAGCCACCTCCCTGATCGGGTTCTGCGCGGAGAAGATGAACATCAAATACAGTGTGCCTGAGAATGCGGAGGTAATCTCCTCCATCGGCGTAGCCCTTGCCATGGTGCGGGACGTGGTGGAGCGGGTGGTTCCAAATCCAACACCAGAGGACATTAAAAGCATTAAGAGAGAGGCCATTGATAAAGCGGTGGAAAGCGGCGCGTCTCCTGATACGGTAGAAGTCCACATTGAAATCGACCCGCAGACCTCCAAACTGACAGCCATTGCATTAGGCTCCACAGAGGTAAAGACAACGGACTTATTAAAAGAATGTACAGAAGCAGAGGCAAGGACCCTGGCAGCAGAAGATATGCGTGCCAAACCTGCCGATATCACCCTTGTGGGCCAGACGTCAAATTTCTATGTATATAATATGGAGGCAAAAGGAAAGCAGCCTCTCCGGATTCTGGACAAAAAGGGCTTTATCAAAGTTCAGAGAACCGACGGAAAGGTAGTGCTTGCCAAAGCCTCCTCTTACCGGAGCGTGGTATCCAGGATGTGGGAAGAACTGGCATTATTTAAAGCCGATGCCATACTGCGGCCCGATTACTATCTCTGTGTAGGTGCCCGTGTCATGGACTTTAACGGAACCGGGGAACTGGAACAGATCCTGATGCTGATGGATGTAGAGATGCAGATGATCGATACAGGAGATGACATCATCGTTGTTGGAGCAAAGAATCAGTTATAAAGAATAACGGAAGCAGATCATAAGGCAGGAATGGGAAAGGAGAGTGATGCCCATGAACAGGGAAGGCGCAAAAAGGCTGGTTCAGGGATTGCTTGGAAAGCAGCAGGTACCTGACTTTGGGCTGGAGGAACCGGGCAGGATCCTCCCTCTCCATCCCATGATGGAGGATATGGCAAAGCTGTCTGAAACAGAGTTTGGCATGTATGCATGGTCCAGAGAACCTTTGGAAGGAAAGTTTGACCGGGAACAAAAACTCCAATATATCCTGGAGGCAGGGCGTTGCGGAAGAGAGGAGGCTGCTCTTTTAAAAGAGGAGCATAACACAAAAGATCCGGACGTCATAGCCAGTAAACTGGGACTTAAGGTATTCACCCCGGATACACCCTCAGGAGGCGGCCATGTGATCTTTGCCCAGTATGTGGAGCCGGATGAGGTGACCATCTTCATGGATGGGGTGGAACGGGCCGAAAGGCTCATTGAGGACCATTGCCTTGGTGCACTTCTGGAACATGCTGATGTCCGGAGTCTCCTCCTTGCCCATGAGATCTTTCACTGGGTAGAATACCGCAAGGAGGATTTCATTTATACTAAGACAGAAAAGGTGGAACTTTGGAAGCCCCCGTTTTCCAATAGATCCAGGCTGGTGTGCCTGGGTGAGATTGCAGGCATGGCTTTTGCCGGAGAACTGCTGGGAATTTCCTTTTCCCCCTATGTCCTTGACGTGCTCCTGATGTACGGTTACCAGGAGGATGCGGCTACAGCCCTTTATGAGGAGATCATGGAGATGGCTCAAATGACGGCAGAATAGAAAGAGAGACTAACCTTATCTGGGTTAGTCTCTCTGCATGTTTCCGGAACAAAGCTGTCGCAGCATATTCTTTAAGAGAAAATATAAACCGCATTAAACCGGTCATTTCTATAAGGGTCATAAAAACCATCGCTGATATCCCAGTCACGGAATTCTTTCTTAGAAAATAATAAGTGCTCTTCCCGGTGAGAGCGCATGGGGATTTCTCCGATCAGCACACCTTTTTTTGCAACACGAAGCAGCTCTTTTGTTGCTTTTTCCGCATACTCTTTATTTTCAAAATAGAGGTAAACGCCGTAGCAGATCACCTTGTCAAAGGAATTATCCTTAAACGGCAGATCCGCGGCTTCGCCTGTCAGGACCGAATTCTGTAAAAACTGGATATGCTTTTGAACCAGGGTAGGAGAATAGTCAATGCCTACGTAATCACAGTCCAGATATTGGGCCAGGGCACCTGCGCCGCAGCCTACTTCAAGGACTTTGTCGTTTTTCTGTATATCCAGCCGTTTGGTGATCTGGCGGGCCACCTCTTCCATATCCACCTTGGTGGCCTCATAGCCGTCGTATGCCAGAAGATCCGTAACGGAGCTGTCTGCCCGGCCTTTCCGAGTCCAGATCTGTTTCCAGGTTTCCTTTGATATTTCCTGTGTATTCATAGTTGCTGCCTCCTTCAATTTTCGTGCCCGCAGCTTACTGCAGGGTATTTGACTAACGTAATATATGTTTCAGCGCATCAGCCAGACGTTCGTTGTCTGCTTCTGTCCTGACTGCAATGCGGATAAACTCCCTGCCTTCCATTCCCGGCTTATGGGACAGATCCTTTACCAGAATGTTGTAACGGTTTAACAGGAGTTCTGCGATCTGGCCGGCAGAACAGCCATCGGTGATTTCACACATGATGAAATTGGCCTGAGAAGGGTAAAGCTTCAGCTGCCTGATGGAGGAAAGGGACTGGTATAATTTTTCTCTTGTCCTTTTAAAATGCTCCAAAGCATCATGGTAGTCTGATTGGTATTTTTCAAATATCTGAAGAAAATACTCAGCCAGAGAGTTGATGTTCCAAATGGGCAGTTCTTCCCGCACCTGATTTATAATTTCCGGGTCGCTGCTGGTAAGAAGCCCCAGCCTCAGTCCGGGGACTCCGTAGGATTTTGAAATGCTCTTAATAAGCACCAGGTTCTTGTACTCATCCAATATTTCCTGACTCATAAGGGAGGGCGATTCCTCTGCAGAGGAAAAGTCAATAAAGGATTCATCCAGAATGAATGTGATATTTCTTGCCTTACAGTATTGGACAAGAGATAAAACGTCCTGCTTTGGAAGGTAATTTCCCGTGGGATTATCCGGGTTTACGAGAACCAGGGCCTCCAGTTCCTTATCTTTGTAAAAGTCCATAATATCCTGGGCGGTATATGTATAATCAGGAGTTGAAACGGAAAAATAAAACGCATTCTGAGAACAGATTCCATATTCTTCAAAGGAAGGGCGCACAACGCCCACGGCATGTTTAAAGCTGCGGATCAAGGGCTTGATTAATTCGGCTGCTCCGTTTCCGGTGAGGACCTGGTTTCTGTCCAGGCCAAGGGATTTTGCGGCAAGCAGGTTATTGACATCAAGGCCGGAGGGATAGCTGGTGGTAAGAATTTCAAAGCTGGCCTTGATCTCTCCCATGAACCGGCTGTTTGGAAAATAGGGATTGACCAGGTAACAAAAATCCAGAAGTCCGGGATACCGCCAGTAGCCGCCGAAACGCTTTGATAACCGGGACAATCTGCTTTGGGAATCCGTAAAAATAGATTCCGCAATATCTAAATCCTGCTCATCGTCTATTTCATACCAGAAGCCGTTTTCCAGCCTGGTGGCTTTTAAATCGTGGTCATCCAAAAGAGAAATGACCTTTAATACCTGTTCATAATATTCATTGTTACCCAGGGCCTTACTGTAGGCTTCCAGAAAGGGCACATAGTGGGTAGTGGAAAAATTGCGGCTGAATTTATAAATGTTGACGGTTTTATAATAGGAATGAATGTCTTCGAAACGGAAATCTTTCCGTGTGAGGAATTTCATAATATTGTCCTGCTCATCAAGGAGGACCACCGTCCCATCCATCCAGCTTTCAAAATGGGCCACAAGAGCCAGATTGGGATAGGGGTCACTGATGATCTGGTTCAGCACCTCCTGCTCAAAAATCAAATCTGATTCCAGCAAAATGGTATCATCCAAAAGAAGCTGGTCCTTTGCAAGATAAAGGGAGTAAATATTGTTTGTTGTTTTGTACACAGGATTGTCAATGTACATGACCGGAGTGGAGAGAGGGAGAGAGGATACAAAGGATTGAAGCTCTTCCCCCTTGTGGCCGGTGACTATGATGATCCTGTTCAAACGGCAATGATCCAGCTGCTTTAGCATGCGTTCGATCATAGGAATGCCATTTACGGAAATCATGCATTTTGGCTGGTTTTCAGTTAGCTTTTTTAAACGCCGTCCCATTCCGGCGGCCAGAATAATTGCCTGCATAGCACACTCCTTTGTTCAAAAATGGAATAATTTATCAATTAATGAACATGATAGCAGGTTGATAATGATCTGTCAATAGATTGGAGGTAAAAAGCTTATGAGAATTTTCCGGTGGTCAGTTCCGGATAAGTTTCGTGGCATCAAAATATGAACATGGATTTTCTTTTTGAATATAATAATATTTTTCCAAAAGCGTATACTAACTTTGAATCAAGTAAACAGAACGTGACTGAAAAGAACCAGGGAAAAATTTGAAAGGAGACAGTGTGGATGAAAGGGATGTGTGAGTGTGCCGATGTATTTGTCCAGAAATGCAGTGTAAAAGATTTTGCATTATTAAAAATATGCCTGTGTGCAGTAGGAATCATGGTTGGATTGATGATCCCGGAGAAAAAGAAAAAATGGCCTTTGATGGCTGCAGGCGTTGTTTTTGTATTTAGTTATATTCTGATCATGGGAAAATTCATAAAGGTTTGCATGGACCAACGATAAGACCGCTCCGGGGAATTGGTGCGAAAAAGTTTCTGATTCCATGGCATGATGGGCTGTATCAGCATTTTGGTAAAACAAATTGCTGGTACAGCCTTTTTCGTCTCGTTTAACCCAATCAGGCAGTAAAGGGGACCGGGATTATTCCCTTGTCTAAAGAATTACGTCCTATGAATAAAAATGCTCTGCTGTTAATCCTGATTTTGATAAAAATAATTAAAAAAGTTTGAGTTCGTTGTAATAACAACAGACATGTTCTCCTGGCAATGGTATCCTCTATAAAGAAAGCAAGAGCACTAAAAAATTGGTGCTATGCATAGAAAACATACAATTAGGAGGTAATGGAATATGAGCATGTTTTGCTATCAGTGTCAGGAGACAGCTAAAAACACAGGCTGTACCATTAAGGGTGTCTGTGGTAAGAATGAGGAGGTCGCCAAGCTTCAGGATCTGCTCATTTATGCGGTAAAGGGTATTTCTGAAATTGTTGTAAAGACAAAAACCGATGTTTCAGGGATCAACACAATCAATCATGAGGTGCTGACAAGCCTCTTTATTACGATCACAAACGCTAACTTTGATGCGGATGCAATTGAAAAGCAGATCGTAAAGGTTCTTGGTTTAAGAGACCAGCTTGCAAAAGATACGGGTTACAACGGAAACCAGGATGCCGCAGTATTTACTGTGGATTCCAGAGAATCCATGCTTTCCAAGGCTTCCAAAGTTGGGGTTCTTGCTACGGAAAATGAAGATGTCCGTTCTTTAAGAGAACTGATCATCTACGGAATCAAGGGTCTGGCCGCTTACACAGAGCATGCATTCAATATTGGGAAAGAGGATGTTTCCATTTATTCCTTTATGTACGAAGGACTTGCTGCAACTCTTGACGACAGCCTTACAGCTGATGATCTGGTTGCTTTGACTTTAAAGACCGGTGAATACGGAGTAAAGGGAATGGCTCTTCTTGATGAGGCCAATACCTCCCGCTACGGAAATCCGGAAATCACTTCCGTTAATATCGGCGTCAGAAAGAATCCGGCCATTCTCATTTCCGGCCATGATTTAACAGATATGGAGCAGCTTTTAGAGCAGACAAAGGGGACAGGTGTGGATGTTTACACCCATGGAGAAATGCTTCCTGCCCATTATTATCCTGCATTTAAGAAATATGACAACTTTGTAGGAAACTACGGAAACTCCTGGTGGATGCAGGTTGGCGAATTTGAGTCCTTTCACGGACCGATTCTGTTTACCACAAACTGTATCGTTCCTCCAAAAACACCGGAAGTTGCAGAAAGAATTTTTACAACAGGTGCGGCAGGCTTCCCGGGCTGTCCTAATATTCCTGCAGACGAAAACGGAAAGAAAGATTTTTCTGCCATCATCGAAATGGCAAAGAAGCTTCCTTCTCCTGATGAGATCGAAACAGGCAGCATTGTAGGCGGTTTTGCCCACAATCAGGTGCTGGCACTTGCTGATAAAGTAGTTGATGCCGTAAAATCAGGAGCTATTAAAAAGTTCTTTGTTATGGCAGGCTGCGACGGCAGAATGAAATCCAGAGAGTACTATACGGAATTTGCAAAGCAGCTTCCAAAGGATACCATCATTCTTACGGCAGGCTGTGCAAAATACAGATACAACAAGCTGGAGCTGGGCGACATCGGCGGAATCCCAAGAGTTCTGGATGCAGGACAGTGTAATGACTCCTACTCCCTGGCAGTGATCGCGCTGAAATTAAAAGAAGTATTCGGCCTTGATGATGTTAATAAGCTTCCTATCGCTTATAACATCGCATGGTATGAGCAGAAAGCAGTTATCGTGCTTCTTGCGCTGCTTTACTTAGGAGTGAAGAACATTCATTTAGGACCCACATTACCAGGATTCTTATCTCCAAATGTTGCCAAAGTTCTTGTTGAAACATTTGGAATTGCAGGAATCGGCACGGTAGAAGATGATATCGAATTATTCATGAATGCATAATAGCCGGATACCGGCGCAATAAAAAGGGAAGGCTGCATAACTGACGGGAGTTGGTTCGCAGCCTTCCTGCTTTATCGGCTTCCGGGCATAATTCATATTGAATTAAAGCTGGCTGAAACGGCTGTCTGTCCACCAATTGGGACATAAATCGCCAAGCTTCACTGTCTCTAACGTATCCTTATCCATCAGGACGTCAATGTCTTTGCTGTCCTTATCCAGCTGCATCATAAATTCTCTGCAGGCCCCGCACGGGGGCCCGATTTTTCCGTCAGGCATAATTGCAAGAACTTTGGTTATTTTACTTTCCCCATGGGTTATCATATTTGCAATTGCATTGCGTTCCGCGCACATTCCAAGGGAAGAACTGGTATCAATGCAAACTCCGACAAAAATATTGTTATTTGCTGTTAATATAGCAGCGGCAACTCCGCCCGCATCAATAAACGGAGAAATGGTTCTTGGATTTTGAACCTGTTTAGCCCTGTTATACATCTCATTCCATATGTTCATTCATTTTTACCCCCTTATTTAATATAAAATCGTTTTGTTTTGGATTTTACTGTTATCAAAAAATGAGTTACATTTCTTTCTATACTTCCACAATTATAATAGCATATCATGTATTTTGTAAACTTTTATCAAAAAATTGGAAAATGTTGTAATTACAACTGACATAAAACCATGGCAATGGTATTCTGAAAAAAATAAAACATATCTTTGGAAATGGATAATTTGTGAAGAAATTACCAACAATAAAGATATCTTTGGGAAAGGAGTTGTTGATATGAAAGCAACGGTAGATAGAGAGGGTTGTATTGAATGTGGATTGTGTGCATCAATCTGTCCGGAGGTGTTCCGAATGGGGGATGACGGACCTGCAGAAGCATATGTTGATGAAGTGCCGGAATCTTCGGAGCAAACAGCAGTGGAAGCTCAGGAAGGCTGTCCTGTTTCGGTTATAACAGTAGAATAATCAGGAAGAGCGCCTCCTTCTGAGGGAAATGACAATCAGACGGGGGCGTTTTTTGTTCAAATGGGAGAGGATAAAGTCCGCAGGAAGAAGACAAATAGGTTTTCTGTTTGATAAGGAGGAATTTTATGAGTGAATATATTAACAATCGTGAAATGCGGCAAAATGCAATAAAGGAAATCATTAAAAAACTACATGAAGGAAAGTCGGTGGAAGAAGTCAAGAAGCTGTTTGAAGAGGCGTTCCATGGCGTGTCTGCCTCTGAAATTTCTGCGGCTGAAACCGCCCTTATTTCGGAAGGCCTGCCGGTGGAAGAGGTGCAGAAGCTTTGTGATGTTCACGCTGCGGTTTTTAAAGGTTCCATTGAGGAAATCCACCACCCGTCTGATCCAACCTTGATTCCCGGACACCCCTTGAATGTATTGGTCAAAGAAAATGAAAAAATTGCTCAAATCGTTGAAGACGAAATCCGTCCTTATTTGCCCCTGACAAGGATGAGCGGCAAGGAGGCGTTTTCAAAGGTTAAAGAAGGTGTAAATCAGTTAAAGGATTTATCCGTTCATTACGGAAAAAAGGAAAATCTGCTGTTCCCGTATATGGAAAAATACGGAATCACCGCACCCCCAAAGGTCATGTGGGGAGTGGACGATGAAATCAGGGGGCAAGTGAAAGAAACCGCGGAGATGCTTCATAGGGCTGGGGAGCTTAACGAAACCCTGGTGCAGAAAATAGAAAAATTGCTGGATAAGATCATTGAGATGATATTTAAAGAAGAAAATATCATGGTCCCCATGCTTCTAGAGCAGCTGACCCAGGAAGAATGGAAGACAATTGCTGATGAAAGCAAGGAAATAGGCTTTATCATTGACCGTGTGCCCCAGTGGAATCCTGCCGCAGAGGACAAGAACAAAGAAAAGACGGAGAAGAAAGAAGAGGCCGGCCTTATTAAACTCCCTTCAGGAGAATTTGAGGTGGAGGAGCTGACGGCCATGTTAAATGCGCTCCCCTTTGACATTACCTTTGTAAATAAGGATGACGTGGTAAAGTATTTTTCAGAGGGAAAAGAGAGAACCTTCCCAAGAACAAAAGCCATTATCGGCAGAAATGTCTCCAACTGCCATCCGCCGGCAAGTGTCCACATCGTTGAACAGATTGTTGAAGATTTTAAAACCGGCAGTAAGGACCAGGAAGACTTTTGGATTCAAATGGCCGGAAAATATATTTTGATCCGTTATTATGCGGTAAGAAGCCATGAAGGAGAATATCTTGGCGTTCTGGAGGTGACCCAGGATATCAAGCCGATCCAGGAGATCACCGGAGAAAAGAGACTGATATCGGAATAGAAATCACCTGAATATAAAGCCGTCCGGCCAGGGGCTTGTAAAGTCCTGGCCGGTTTTTTGAGTGTGTTCTTTGGTCAGATACGGCAGACAGATTCTGGAATACATAAAAACTATACTAAAATAGTAAAGTATAGTATAAGAAATTTGTTCTATTTGTATAATAAATTAGATAAAATGACGCAGTATATTTGGTACTGCGTTTACAATTATATGTATATTTCGACAATATTCATTATACAACAAGAAAATATTATTTGTCAAATATCAAGTAAACTAATAATTGCAACATTAAAAAGCGGTTTTTCATGAATTATCCTACTAGATCAGAAACATTTTTCTGAAAATTCATATATCAGCCGTCAACAAAATCGTCATTTGACGGAGCTATATGTGTTCTCATTGGCTTGGAGGAATAAAGAAATGAATCGCCTCTTAGCTTTTTCAGGAATAAGATTATAATCCAAGGGCAGGGGACTGCATTGCTGTAAATCACTGTGTCGGAATTTAAAGCCGTCAGTCTTCCCGTCAATGACTTATAATACCACGTAAATATCCCATTATTTCTCCTTTTCCGCAGTACCAAATATACTGCGAATCTGTTCTGCACTCCACGGTATCAACGGCCCTCTCCATGCACTTTTTTTATTCAGGATCAATACATTATCCTATACAGGGTTATTAGGCCCTGAAATGAAGATGGCATTGCCGAGGAGGACAAACGTGTACGAGATTATTGTGAAAAAAAAGACATATAGTTTTGCTTTTTACAGATTGTTATTATGGCTTAATTGGTTTAAAGATGGTTTTATATGTAATAAGGATAGAGCCGCACTCCGGGAAGGGGAAGCAGATTGTCCGATTTTTAATAATACAAAAGAGAACTGGGAGGAAGTAAAATGAAAAGCTTTAAAGATTTCAGTATTTCACGGAAATTGCTGACAGGGTTTTTGAGCCTGACCCTTATTATGCTGTTGGTAGGAGGCGCAGGGATTGCCGGACTGGCCAGGATCAGCCAAATGGATACTTACTTGTATAAAGAACAGACAGCACCAATGAAAGATCTGATGGCTGCGGTTGAAAGCCTGTATCAGTTCCGGGTGGATTCCAGAGCCATGGTGATCTATGCCGGAGATGCCCAGAAGCTTGATGAGCTGGAGCAAAGCTTTGATCTTGGATCAGAGAGGTTTCTTGCCAGCACGGCGTCTTACCGGGAGACCATTACCAGCCCTGATTCTCTTGCCTTGTTGGACGAGACAATTTCCCTGTTTAACAATGCTTTTAAACCGGCAGTAGAAAAGTGCCTGGAAGTGGCAAATGCCGGGGATGGAACTGCCGCATGGGACGCGCTCTATGAGGAAACAAATAATATACAGAAAATGTTTGATAATTTCAACATGCTCATAGACACTCGGATGGCTGAAGCCGGAGAGACAAATGAAGTCAATAACGCGACTGCATTGTGGCTGACTGTTGTTCTGGTTCTTTTTATTGTGTTGGGAGCCGGTGTAGCCATAATTTTAGGGTCAAAAATTTCAAAGATGATCAGCCGGCCGATCGGCCAGGTAGTGGATGCTGCCGACCGGATTGCATTAGGCCATGTGGATGTAGCGCTTAGTGATATTGATTCAAAGGATGAAATCGGTCAGCTTGCAAATGCCTTCACCAAAATGATCGAAAGCATTGGAAAGCAGGTTGATGCTGCGGACAGGATCAGCAACGGCGATTTTACCAGGGAAGTGCCCCTACGTTCTGAGCAGGATATCCTTGGGCTTGCACTGCAGAAGATCAGAAGGGATTTGAACCAGACCCTCTTATTGATAAGCTCTTCCTCTGAACAGGTCAATGCGGGAGCAGAACAGGTTTCCGCTGCAGCACAGGCTTTAGCCTCCGGCACAGCCGAGCAGGCGGCTACGATTGAGGAACTGAATGCCTCTGTCTCCAGTGTGGCAGGGCAGACGGAACAAAATGCAGAAAATGTGCAAAAGGCTGCAGAATATGTTGGGCAGGCCGGAGCAGGAGTGAATGAGAGCAACGAATACATGCGGAAGCTTAATATGGCAATGAAGGAAATCGGATCAGCTTCTGATAAGATATCAAGCATTACAAAGGTAATTGAAGACATTGCCTTCCAGACAAACATTCTTGCCCTAAATGCTGCTGTTGAATCCGCCCGCGCAGGAGAAGCCGGCAAAGGCTTTGCGGTTGTAGCTGATGAGGTCAGGAGCCTTGCCGGTAAATCTGCGGAAGCGGCAAAGCAGACCGCTGATTTAATCACACGTTCTGTTACAAGCGTTGCAGAAGGGGAACGGCTGGCAGATGAAACCGCAAAAGTACTTCAGGAGGTAGCAGAAAAGGCAGTGCTTGTAGAAAAGGCTATCAAGGAAATAGAAGAATCCTCTTTCTATCAGGTGCAGGCAATAGAGCAGATCAACCAGGGTTTATCCCAGGTGTCTTCCGTTGTCCAGAATAACGCTGCCACCGCAGAAGAAAGCTCCTCTTCCAGCGAAGAACTGGCTGCCCAGGCGCAGATGCTTCAACAGGAAGTGAGCAGGTTCCGGCTTTTAAAGGAAGATTATAATTTTACCGGCTCCCGTTTGGGCTGATAAAAAGAAACGGAAAGAATTGCTTTACAGCCTGCCTCCATGTTTTGTATAATGTAAAAAATGCAGGGAACAAAAGATATCCCCTTGATTTATTAAGAGCCAAAATATGGAGAGACAATATGAGAGAGCTGAATGAAGTAAGAAAAGATTTGGACCGCTGTGATACGGAGCTTTTAAAGCTTCTGATGCAGCGCCTTGGCTGCGCGGCGGAGATCATGGAATACAAAAAGGAACACGGGCTGCCCATCTTTTTGCCGGAAGAGGAAGCTGTCCGGCATGACAGTCTGCTTGCAGAGATCGGAGAACATCCTTACTGTGCCGAACTATTGAGGATATTTAAACAGATCCGCGAGGAAAGCAAGTGTGTACAAAGCAAAAGCCTGATTGATCATAACATCGCATTGATCGGGTTTATGGGAACAGGAAAAAGTACGGTATCCAAATATTTAAAGGATGTGCTGGCCATGAATGAGGTGGATGTGGATGCCATGATCGTGGAAGACCAGAAGATGCCTATTAAGGATATCTTTGCACAATACGGAGAGGAATACTTCAGGAACTGCGAAAGCAGTGCGATCCTCAGTCTGCAAAACTGCCGCCAGACCATTATTTCCTGCGGAGGCGGTGCGGTAATGCGGGAAGAAAATGTGAAAAATCTCAAAAAAGGAAGCCGCATCGTGCTTCTGACCGCCAGTCCTGAGTCCATATTGGAACGGGTAAAGGGTGATGGCGGGCGTCCGATTTTAAATGGAAATATGAATGTGGAATTCATAAAAGAGCTTATGGCAAAACGTAAGGATTTTTATGAAAAGGCGGCTGATATCATCATAGAAACGGATCATAAAAGTGTGGACCGGATATGCGAAGAACTCATCACATCCCTGGTGCAATTTGAGCAGCGGTTTTCTTGACAGGTATACAAATATTGCTATATAATACAGGCAGGAGCAAAGCCTGAGAACATCCCGGTTTTGTATTCTAAATACAAATGATAAAAGGTATACCGGCTTCATGAAGCCGGTATATACTTATAGAAAGGCAGGATAACCAATGCTTTGGAAGGACAAGTATGAGCTGGGAGTTCCATCGATTGATGTACAGCATATGGAACTGTTTCAGCGGGTGGAGGTTTTTATGAAAGTGCTGCGCTCATCTGCTACCTGGGATGAGAAAGTAGGAAAGGTGAATGAAACCCTGGAATTTATGAATGCATATGTTGTAGAGCATTTCCGTGATGAGGAAGCATACCAGGAGAAAATCGGTTATCCGGGCAGAGAAGAGCATAAGAAGATCCATAGGGATATGGTGAATTATGTTCTTGCGGTAACGGAAGAGTATGAGCGCAGCGGTTATGATGAGCAGCTGATGCAGAAGTTTGCAGGCAGGCTTGTGGCCTGGCTCATCAACCATGTGGCGGCGGAAGATCAGCGCATTGCCTCCTATGCAATTTCAAAGGGGGTAGCTGAGAATGACTGACCTTTACGGCCCTTTTTTAGAAGCAACCAGGAATGTATTTAAGCTGATGCTTGAGCTTAATGATGTTTCCGACCACCCGGCGGACTCCTTTGCATGTGAAGAGGAATTGGATGTTTCCATCGGCTTTATCGGAGACCTTAAGGGGGAAGTGGTTTACCGGCTCCCTCATGAGACATCTCTTGGCATTGTAAATATTATGAGCGGAATGGAATTTGATTCAGTGGATGATTTTGTTACTTCTGCCGTATCTGAAATAGCCAACATTATCAGCGGAAATGTCCTTACCATGCTTGCAGGCGAGGATTTGACCTGTGATATCCTTCCTCCGGTTCTTCGGGATCCTGATGAAAACGGAGAATATGCATTCCATACGGCCTGCTGCGTGACGACTTCCATCGGAGATGTCTGTCTTGATATAAGGCTTAATCAGGCGCAGTGATTTTAATACATAAATAACACGTGTATATCATTTGAAAGAACGATATACACGTGTTTTTTCGTATTTGCATGTGTGTTTTTCTTTTTTAGCCATTCCATTCAACGGTGAATAGATGCATGAGGATTATATGTGGATTTTGTGTGAAAAAAACCTTATCTACACAACTTCTACAAATTGCCCTGTTATTCTTGGTTTCAGAAATTAAAAAGGAGGACAGACGATGGGATCTGCTGTAAGAACCAAAAAGATACGAATCGGCGGGATGACCTGCATAAGCTGTCAAAATAAAATTGAAAAAAAACTGAGAAACACGGCTGGAATCGAAAAAGCGGAAGTGAGCTACAGTACCGGAACTGCTGCCATTACTTTTGATACAGATATTATTTCGTATAAAAGTATTGTAGGGATCATTGAAGGTCTGGATTACCAGGTATTAACAGAGCATGAACAAAAGGGGCCGGATACCAGCCGGGCCATAGGGATTCTGCTCATCATTGTCTCCCTGTACATGCTGATCCAGCAGTTCGGACTTCTAAATCTGCTTGTCCCCAGCCAGCTTGCAGATGAAAAGATGGGCTATGGAATGCTGTTTGTCATCGGCCTTGTTACATCTGTTCATTGTGTGGCCATGTGCGGCGGCATCAACCTGTCCCAGTGTATTCCCCACAGCGGAGAAGGGGGTCCGGAAAAAAGCCGTTTTTCCACCTTCAGGCCGACTTTTCTTTATAACCTGGGACGGGTGATTTCTTATACTGCAGTAGGCTTTCTGGTAGGAGCCTTAGGCTCTGTGGTTACGTTCTCCAATACCCTTCAGGGAGTTTTAAAGCTGCTTGCCGGTATCTTTATGGTCATTATGGGCATAAACATGCTGGGAATTTTCCCATGGCTTCGCAGGCTGAATCCAAGAATGCCCCAAATTTTTGCAAGAAAAATTGATAAGGAAAAATCAAAAAACAACAGCCCTCTGATCGTAGGCCTGTTAAACGGCCTTATGCCCTGCGGACCATTACAGGCGATGCAGATTTATGCACTGTCTACAGGAAATCCTTTTTCCGGCGCGCTGTCCATGTTCTTATTCAGCCTGGGTACCGTACCCCTTATGTTCGGACTTGGTGCCCTTTCCTCTGCCCTTGGAAAAAAGTTTACAGGCAAGGTCATGACAGTGGGGGCTGTGCTGGTGGTGGTGCTTGGCATGTCCATGTTTTCCCAGGGGTTAAACCTATCGGGCTTTCAGGCGCCGGATATATTCTCCAGCGGCGGAGGCAGCGCCTATGCTGCAGGAGAGCAGGAGAAAAAGGCTGATACAAAAATAGAAGACGGAGTGCAGATCATAAACAGCACCCTTTCTCCGGGAAGATATCCAAATATCAGTGTCCAGAAAGGGATTCCGGTAAAATGGATCATTGATGCACCCAAGGGAAGCATAAACGGATGCAACAACCGGATCATCATCCGGGATCTTGGCATTGAATATTCTTTTAAAACCGGGGAGAATGTTATTGAATTTACCCCTGAAAAAACAGGAAAGATCTCATACAGCTGCTGGATGGGGATGATACGCGGATCCATCTATGTGACGGAAGAAGGAGATACAGGAAACAGTGCAGGCTCTGATGAAGAGGGCGTATTAAAACAATATGCACCGGAAGAGCCGGTGGCAGCCGGCTATACGATTCCAACAGATGAAATTGCTGTAGCGGAAGACGCTGCGGATGAGTATGGAAACACCATTCAGAGGATCACCATGGAGCTTACGGATGAAGGCTTTAAGCCGGCAGCGGCAGTGGTGAAATCCGGGGTGGATGTGGAATGGAATATCATTGACAGTACTTCTGATTCCACCTACGGAACGGAGCTTCTTGTTCCGGATTTTGCAACCCAGCTTCCACTTGAAAAGGGAGAAAACAACCTGTATTTTACACCGGCGGGAAGCTTTGATTTTTCCACAGGAGACAATGCCTTTTATGGGTATATCAAGGTTGTGGATGATTTAAATAACATAGATATGGATGGGATTAAAAAAGAAATAAGCAGCTTTAAAACCATGATCTGGCCCGAGGATACCTTCCAGGGAGCAGGCGGTTCCTGCTGCGGGTAAAAAGGAAAGGAGATCTGATTCATGAGTTTATTGTTAAGTCACTGGCATTGTATCCTTCCGGCTTTAGGTATTATTATAGCAATGTTCTTTATGGGAGACAAAAATAAAAAGGATTAACAGAGTTTAAATTCAGGAGGTATTTTATGTTACGGAAATTTCAGAATGGATATGATAAGAAAAACGGAGGGAAACCCAGTCCGTTTCCAATGAGGCTGGCGTTGTTTGTGATAGCTGCCGCAGCTCTGACCGCCTGCGGGCCAAAGGAAAAGGTGGAGAAGACAGAACCGGCACCGGCATCGGCAGAAAGCAGCCAAAAGGAAGGGACCGGAGAAGCCCTTGTGATTCCTGTAAAAGATATTTCAAGTACGGCTCAATTTTATCCTGTTGATGTAGACGGCACCAAGATGGAGGTCATTGCGGTCAAGGCCCCGGATGGAACCATCCGGACGGCGTTTAACACCTGTCAGGTATGTTATGACTCAGGAAGAGGATACTATAAGCAGGAGAAAGATGTTCTGGTTTGCCAGAACTGCGGGAACCGCTTTCCTATGAGCCGGGTGGAAGTGGAAGCAGGAGGCTGCAATCCCTGGCCCATATTTGACGAGGATAAGACCGTGACAGACGAGTCCATCACGATCTCTAATGATTTCCTCAAGGAATCCAAGGAGATATTTGCAAACTGGAAGTCTACTTATTAAAAATCTTAAGAAGGAAACTTCATGGAGCAGCATACTGTAATGCCATTCTGGCTTAAGTAGTCTGCTCCCCAGTTATACATGGCCTCCAGAATAGGGCGGATGCTGTTTCCTAAATCAGACAGGGCATACTCCACTTTTGGCGGCACCACCGGATACACGGTACGGGTGATCAGATGATCTTCTTCCAGTTCCCGCAGCTGCTGGGTGAGCATTTTGGGCGTGGCCTGGGGGATGAGCTTTCGCAACTCTCCAAACCGGAGGGTATTGCTGATCAAGTGCCATAAGATGAGGGCCTTGTACTTTCCTCCGATCATATCTAATGTGGCATCCACCGGGCAATGATAATTTGTACAGTCTCGGTTCATTGATAGGTTCCTCCTTTAGTATCATTTTGGGTACTATATAACAAAAAAGTGCATACTTGCAATTTTCGCAATTACTGCCATAATAATAACATGAGTGCTCGAAAAATTCAAGATAACAGAATGGCATATTTTTGGAGACCATGGAAAAATTAGTAAAGTAGCAGTGATTGCCGACGACGGAGGGGACGCCTTAAGGAAGTGGCAGCAAAAAAATAGTGAGGTGAATCAAATGGAAAGTCAAATTTTAAATATAAGAGGCATGACCTGTGCAGCCTGTGCACAGAGGATTGAAAAGACAGTACGGAAGCTTTCCGGCATCAGTCAGGCCACTGTAAACCTGGCAAGTGAAAAGCTTTTTGTGGAATATGACAGCAGTGCTCTTGAGCTTTCCGCCATTAAGGCAGCCGTGTCAAAGATCGGGTATGAGGTGGTTGAAAAATCAGAAAATGCCAATGTAACCATACCCATCGGCGGAATGACTTGCGCGGCCTGTGCCCAGCGTGTGGAAAAGGCTGTAGGAAAGCTGGAAGGTGTGGTAAGCGCATCGGTGAATTTTGCAACGGAAAAAGCTACGGTTACTTATGATCCCCAGAAGATCCGGATGTCAGCCATACGGGCAGCTATTGAAAAGGCAGGATATAAGGCCCTGGAGGCAAATAAGGCAGATGCAGCGGATGAGGACCGGGCCCGCAAGCAGCGGGAGATCAAGACTCTTTGGACGAAGTTCATTGTGTCAGCAGTGTTTTCCGTGCCACTTCTCTACGTTGCCATGGCACCCATGATCAAGTTCATTCAGCTGCCCTTCCCGGCAGGGATCGCTCCCATGGAGTACCCCTTAATCTATGCTATGGTAGAGCTTTTGCTGGTGGCTCCGGTCATAGGCGTTGGTTATAAATTTTATACCATTGGTTTTAAAGCCCTGTTCCAGAGAAGTCCGAACATGGATTCCCTGATCGCTGTAGGAACCACGGCTGCTGTTCTTTACAGCATCTACAACATGTTCCAGATTGCAGAAGGTCATTTCATGGCAGTGGATTCTCTGTATTTTGAAACGGCGGGAGTCATCATCACCCTGATCCTGCTGGGAAAATCCTTAGAGGCTGTTTCAAAGGGCAGAACCAGTGAGGCTATTAAAAAGCTCATGGGTCTTGCGCCTAAGACTGCAATTATTGTGGAAGACGGTGTGGAAAAGGAAATTCCTATTGACGAAGTAGAAATCGGTGATATGATTTTAGTAAAGCCTGGTGAAAAAATTCCCGTAGACGGGACCGTGTTAGGCGGCCACACTGCCATTGATGAATCCATGCTTACCGGTGAAAGCATGCCGGTGGATAAAAAAGAAGGAGATCAGGTTTATGCCGCATCTTTAAATACAACAGGAACCATCCGGTTCAGAGCGGAGAAGATCGGCAGTGACACCGCCCTGGCTCAGATCATCAAACTGGTGGAGGATGCGCAAGGGTCAAAGGCACCCATCGCACAGATGGCTGATATTGTTTCCGGCTATTTCGTTCCCGTAGTTTGTGTGATCGCTCTTCTTTCCGGTATTGCCTGGTATATCGGCACAGCCGGAGACTTGAAGTTTGCCCTTACCATATTTATCTCAGTTCTGGTCATCGCCTGCCCCTGTGCCCTGGGTCTTGCAACACCCACTGCCATCATGGTGGGAACAGGAAAGGGTGCGGAAAACGGCATTTTGATCAAGGGCGGAGAAGCTCTTGAAACGGCCCATAAGATCAGCACCATTGTATTTGATAAAACAGGAACCATTACCGAAGGAAAACCAACAGTGACCGATGTTGTGACCGCAGAAGGGCTTTCTAAAGAGCTGCTGCTGCAGCTTACGGCTTCTGCTGAAAAAGGCTCTGAGCACCCCCTTGGCCAGGCAATTGTCCACGGTGCGGAAGATGCAGGACTTACCTTATTGGCGGCGGAGAATTTTGAGTCTCTCACCGGACGGGGTATTGAAGCGAAAATCAACGGGGAAGATATCCTTGCGGGAAACCGGAAGCTGATGGTTGAACGGGACATCTCCTTAACAGGAATGGAAGAAGCGTCTGACCAGCTGGCAGGAGAAGGAAAAACGCCTATGTATGTGGCCATTAACGGCAATCTGGCCGGTATTGTAGCTGTTGCTGACGTTGTGAAGGAATCCAGCCGGGCAGCGATTGAACAGCTCCATAAGATGGGCATAGAAGTAGCTATGATCACCGGAGACAATAAGAGGACCGCAGAGGCCATTGCAAAAGAGGTGGGAATCGACCGGGTGCTGTCCGAGGTTCTTCCTCAGGATAAATCCGATGAGGTGAGAAAACTGCAGGCCGAGGGCCGCAAGGTGGCTATGGTCGGTGACGGGATCAATGATGCTCCTGCTCTGGCCCAGGCTGATATCGGCATTGCAATCGGTTCCGGTACAGACGTAGCCATGGAATCCGCTGACATCGTTCTCATGCGTTCTGATTTAATGGATGTGCCTACAGCAATTAATTTAAGCAAGCAGACCATCCGCAATATCAAACAAAACCTTTTCTGGGCATTTGGTTATAATGTAATCGGGATCCCCATCGCTGCAGGGCTTTTGCATCTGCTCTTTAACGGGCCCCTTCTTAACCCCATTTTTGCGGCGGCAGCCATGAGCTTAAGCTCTGTTTCTGTGCTGACCAATGCATTGCGGCTGAAAAGATTTAAACCAACCACAGGAACGAGGTGACCGGATATGAACAGGAATGGAAAAATAATTGCAGCAGTGGGAACAGCCGTTGTTTTGGTAGCGGTGATCGTGGCAGCGGTTGTAAAGACAGCCGGAGGAAGCTTAGATGTAGTGGGAAAAGAGTCCGTCACATCGTTTGAAGCGGTTTTAAATACGATTCCGGACAATGTAAAGGCCGATGAAACCAATGCGGGCTGGTCCTTAAGTGCACCCGATGACAGCGTACGCTTCATCTGGAGTGAAGATTACAGCAGGAGCGCTCTTCATGACGTCATGCTGGAGCTTGATGCGGCCCCGTTTGTCGGTGCGGGACTTGATTCCGAAAAGCTGCCGGAAAATTATGCAGCCTATGAAGGAATGCTGATGGTAGGAACCAAGCTGGGAACCGATCAATCGGTTTATGAGGGAGATATCACTCCTCTCACCGCTTATGAGCAGATCGTAAATAACCACCGGGACTCCATCAATTACCATATGGACCTTGACCACTATGGGGTAAAGCTGGGAGACGGCAATATGTTTGAATGGGCAAAAAATATGGAAACCAATACCGTAAAAAATCAAGATCAGGATAAGGATATTGTTTTTGTATTGAATCCCGAACCCCTCATTGCAGCCGGTGTTGATCCGGAGAAAGTGGAAGGCTGGGTATATGCGCCGGTTTCTGTAATGGAAAAGGGAAAGACACTGGAGGTCTATAAGTTTTTAAAACCTTTTAATTTAAAATAAAATATCATACGGAGGTAACTCAAATGGCAAAAACAGTAATAAAGGTAGATGGAATGTCATGTGAACACTGTGTTAAGGCAATCACAAATGCGGTAGGCGCCATATCCGGCGTATCCGGTGTATCAGTGGATCTGGAAGGAAAAACAGTAACCGTGGATCATGATCCGGACCAGGCTTCCGTCCAAACGATCAAATCTGAGATTGAAGATCAGGGCTATGATGTCGTTGAATAAGAAATAAAGGGGACGGGGACCGCACAACAAGGCGGTTCCCGCCTTTCTGTATTTTATTTTATGGTGAGTGCAGCGAAAGAAGGATAGAGGTGTTAGGATGCTTAAGAGCAGCAAAAATGTGCTGGTTGTGGATGATGAACCAAAAATTCTGGAAGTAGTCTGCCTGCTTTTGGAGAGTAAGGGATTTCGCACATTCCCCGCAGAAAACGGCAGAAAGGCCCTGGAAATATTTGATTCTGAAAATATTTCCCTTATTATTCTGGACCTGATGATGCCGGATATCTCAGGAGAAGAGGTCTGTATGACCATACGCAAAAAATCCCGTGTTCCCATCATCATGCTGACTGCCAAGGTGGATGAAACCGATGTGGTGGAGGGCCTGGGTATTGGGGCGGATGACTATGTGGTGAAGCCCTTTGGCTTAAAAGAGCTGTATGCCAGGGTGGAGGCCGTTCTCCGCCGGACGGAAAGCGACCTGGTGCCCCTTGTCAAGAGGAATTCCTGGAGAAACGGGGATCTGGTGATCGATTTTGAGAAGAATGAGGTCCGTAAAAAAGGGGTGAGCCTGACTCTTACACCAAGCGAATTAAAAATCCTGTCTGTGCTCATCAAGTATCCGGGAAAGGTCTTTACCAGAGAAGAACTGATTGAGACGGCTTTGGACAAGGGCTTTGCCGGATATGACAGGGCCATTGACAGCCACATTAAAAACATCAGAAAAAAGGTGGAGGACGACCCTAAAAATCCAGTGTATGTGCGGACAATCCCAGGGCTGGGGTATAAATTCGGAGGGGATGGAGAGTGAAGAGTTTAAGAAAACAGTTATCCCTTTCCATTCTGCTGACGCTTTTGATTACCATTGGTCTCATTGGCATTCTTTCCAACTGGATCATGAACCGGGAATTTGAGAAATACATCACCCGGCTGGGACAGGAACGAAGGGAAAATATCGTCGATGATTTAAGCAGGCAATACGATAGCTTTAAACGGAGCTGGAAGCTTGACTACGTTCATGCCATCGGTATGAACTCTCTGTATGACGGATACATCGTAAAGCTGTTTGATGCAGGGGGAAACATGGTATGGGATGCGGAAAATCATGACATGAGTCTTTGCGGGCAGATCATGAGCGAAATTTCGTTGAGAATGGAAGAGAGAGGCACTGTCGGCGGCTTTGTAGACCATACTTATGAGATTCATCAGAATGGAAAACAAATCGGGGCTGTGTCTATTAAATATTACGGCCCGTTTTTTATGAACGAGGCTGATTTTAATTTCATTAATGTCATGAACACGGTCCTTCTGGTCATTGGAATCTTATCCAGCGCCTGTTCCGTGGTGGTGGGCTGCCTTCTTGCCCGGAGAATATCCCGTCCTGTTACGAAAACCGCTTATATTGCCAAACAGATATCAAAGGGCAATTATAACATCCGGTTTGAGCCCGGAACAAAGATCCGGGAGCTTGATGATCTTGCAGATGCCATCAACCATCTTTCCGATGCTCTCGGAGACCAGGAGAAATTGCGAAAGCAGATGACTGCTGATGTAGCTCATGAACTGAGAACGCCTTTGACCGCCCTGGGCTCCCATCTGGAGGCAATGATAGAAGGCCTGTGGGATCCGACACCGGAACGGCTGAAAAGCTGTCATGAAGAGGTAAAGCGCCTTGGGACGCTGGTTGAGGATCTGGGGCAGCTGGCGAAGATCGAGAGTGAAAATCTGGTTTTAAATAAATCCCGGACCGATCTGCTGGAAACCGTATGCACGGTGTCAGATACCATGAAAGGGGAGATGGTCAAGAAGAACCTGTCCCTTTCCATAGAAGGAAATCCGGTCTTTGCTGAGGCGGATAAAAACAGATTCAGCCAGGTCATTGCCAATCTGCTTTCCAATGCAATCAAATACACGCCTGAAGGCGGAGCAATAGAAATCCATGTATCTGAAACAGACCGGCTGGCAATCGTTAAAGTAAAGGATACGGGAATGGGAATTCCTGAAAAGGAACTTCCTTTCATCTTTGAACGGTTTTACAGAACAGACAAATCCCGGAACAGGAAATCAGGGGGCGCCGGCATCGGCCTTGCCATTGTCAGATCCATCGTTGCCGCCCATGAGGGAACGGTGACAGCAGAAAGCGTGCAGGAACAGGGAAGCTGCTTTACTGTGACCATTCCCAAGGAAGGGTGACAGGTTTCATCGTATAATTTAAATAAACCCGAATATAATTTAGTAAAAAATTTCCTGGTGAAGTTAATGTTTCGAGGTAAAAATAGCAGAGGAGTGCTCTCTTGTAACCAAATCGATCCCTCAACGGAACGATATTTGAATCCGGAGGATATTTATATTGTCGAAGGTTATCAGATTGAGGCATTTATGAAAAATTTGGATTCCCCAATTGGAATGGTATTTGATGAGGCTGGAAATGTTTTTATAGCTGATTCCGGATTAGCGACCGGTAATCCCAGAGTACTGCAATTGATCAACGGTCATTTTGAGACGATTGCACAAGGGTTTGTTGTCCCAATATCGGGCATTAATTATTTAAACGGTGTCATATATGTGTCTCATAGAGGTTATGTAACTAAAATATTCGGAGACGGTACAAGGCAGAATATCATTATGGGTTTACCCAGTAATGGCGATAATTACAATAGTCCGGTCGCTTTTTCATCTGATAATAAATTGTATTTCGGCCAAGGAACTGTTACCAACAGCGGTATTGTGGGCAACGATAACAAATGGGTGACAGTTTCTCCGTTTCTATGTGATTATTCTGGGGATTATGTTATGCTTTATGGCCAGAATTTTGGAACCAGAAATATTCTGACAGAAGCACTGCCCAATGATACTGCTGCAACAGGGGCATTTTCTCCTTATGGAATACCGAATATAGAATATGAAATCAGAAAAAAATATATTAAAGCTTCGGGCAGCATCTTAAGGTCAAATCTGGATGGTTCAAATCTGGAACAAGTTGCCTGGGGATTCAGGAATCCAACATACTTAAAATTTGATATAAACGGTCAGTTATTTGCAGCCAACAATGGCTATAATCCTATCGGGAGCAGACCGATTGAAAATGCGACGGATGATTTTTATTATATTACACCTAATTTATGGTATGGCTGGCCGGACTACTCCGGAGGAGAGGCAGTAAACTCACCGCGGTTCACACCAAGAGGAGGAATCCAGCCAACGCTTCTGCTTAAAAATCAGCCTAACATTCCTCCAAGACCTTATGTTACATTTCCTCCGAATTCCTCCATAAGAGGGTTTGAGTTTAATTATAATGAGGACTTCGGTCCTTATGGGGATGTTTATATAGCGGAATATGGCAGTACCATACATACACAGATGGGTGATTCGGTATCCTATGCCAGCGCAGGACACAGAATATCTAAAATTGATATGAGATCCAGAACGATCAGCACATTTGCAATTAATAAAACAGGATTTCCGGCATCCTTGTCAAATGCAGGAGGGCTGGAAAGACTATCCCATCTTATATTCGGACCTGACGGAGCAATGTATATTGTGGATACCGGATTTAATTCCATGGGAAATCCAGATGCCTTTATACCCAGTACAGGAGTAATCTGGAGAGTATACAGAACAGCTTCATAAGATGATACGGCCTAATCCGATTCTTAACTCTGCCTGCCACGTCTTTTTCCTAATCATTTGCTAATCATAATACGAAATCATAAATTAGACCCAAAGCAGCCTCTTACATGTTCCTTACAATTGCCGTCAGCAGTTTTAACATATGTGATGATGAAAAATTGTCCCGGATTTTTGAATTTATGTTATACTGAAGGCAGAAATGAATGTCATGGGGAGGCTGAAGCTGCGGGCCGGTTATAGAATTCCCAGCTTCAGTTTCCATACAAGGACCCGGACTACGGAGGCGTTGATCCGCTCTTCTGTTAATATTCCGTTATTTACGGAATTTAAGACGGCCGGAATCTGTGTGTCAAAGTCTGTTGCAACCAGCAGGTCATTTCCGGCAGTAATGGCAAGGACAGCGGCATCGGCATCTGAGGTATGATCCTTAATGGCTTCCATACTCAGATCATCGGTCATAATAACGCCTTGAAAGTCCAGAGCTTCCCTTAGGATGTCATGAACCGCAGGGGAAAGGGAGGCCGGAGATTGTTCATCTATGGAAGTCACAATATTATGAGATACCAGCACGCTGTCAGCTCCGGCTTGGATACCGGTCTGGAAGGGCAGAAAATCGCTCCGGACAAACTGATCATAATTTCTGGTATCCGTGGCCGATCCTGTATGGGTATCCCCATTGCTGCCATAGCCTGGAAAATGCTTCAGCGTGCTGCCGATCCTCTCCTTTTTCATTTCCTCAATGACCGTTTTGACGTAATCGGCGGTTGCTCCGGCTTCCTGGCCAAAGGACCGGCGGTAAATAAAATCATTGGGATCAGAAGAAACATCACACACAGGAGCCAGATTCACATTGATGCCAAGTCCGAGCAAAAGGGCGGCCTTTTCCCTGGTATCTGTCCGGATGGCGTCCATGCCGCCCTGTTTATACAAATCCTGGGGAGACTGAAAAGGCTCAGACCGGAAGGCTGTATGTTTGCTGACGCGGCACACCGTACCCCCTTCCTCATCTGCCCCGATGAGCAGTGGGATGGAAGAGGTACTCTGGTAGCTTTTAATAAGCTCCTTGATGCTGTCTTTCGTCTCATCCTTAAAATCATCTCCGAACAGAATAAAGCCGCCCAGGTGGTATGTTTTGATATCCTCAATGGCACTGTCTTTACGCAGGCGGACAAAAAACATCTGGCCCACCTTTTCCTCCAGGGTCATGGAAGATAACAGTTCCCTGGCTCTGGTCTCATAGAGATCTTGGCTTAAAGGGGACTCCGTCTGTCCGGCCGCTCCGCTGTCAGGAGTCTTTTCAGGCTCGGTTTCTGCTGTGGCTTCCGTGGATTGGGGAGCAGGAGAGACCTCTGTTCCGCTTGAAGCCTGTTGGGAAATCCCGGTGCTTTCGGTATTGGGGCTGCTGATATAGGGAACATACTTCCCGCAGCCCGTCAGAAGGAGCGGCAGGAGGAAAAATGTATGGAAAACCATGTATTTGTATAATTTCATAAAAAATCCCTTTCTGTTCATCTGATGCGGTTATGGGTTTCCCCATACCAGGTTAGCGGTCTGTTTTATGATTATTATATTGTTCCGGGTTACAATGGTCAAGAGAAGGGAAAATTCTTAATAAATAACATACATGATTTTCACCATGCATCCAGTCACTTTTAGAAAGGAGAGGGCACCATATATGAACCGTCAATTTGACAAGCAAGTGAAGCAGATTAAAAAAGAAGAGCAAAAATTGCTTAACAGGAAAGAAAATTCAATCCTGAAAGCTTCTGTAGAGCCTGTTGCGGATAAAATACAAAGTTATATTCCGGGAAAACTGAAAGCAGCTCTGGAGGCGGCATTCCATAAAGGATTTTTGCTGGTTTTTGAAAAGGGAAATATTTATATCGAGAAGACCTATGATAAGGATAAGATACAATTGGAATATGATTTAAATGATTATGCCCTGGGCAAAAGCGCCGAAAGAAAATACAGAAAACGTTTGGATAAGTATTCCAAGCATTCCCAGATGATTAATTCTTCCATTTCCGTAATAGAAGGAGGTGTCCTGGGTGCATTTGGTATCGGACTGCCGGATATTCCTCTTTTTTTATCCTTAGTCATGAAATCTGTTTATGAAATTGCGTTAAGCTATGGGTATGATTATGAAACAGAGGAAGAAAAAGCATATATTCTGCTTTTGATCTGCACTGCCATGACGAAACAGAAACGGCAGAAAGAGTTTTATCAAAAGCTTGAGGCATTGGGGGACAGCATGGATTGTAAGATTATGACGGAAATAAATTTAGAGGAGCAGATAAAAACCACAGCAGGGATTCTGTCAGAGTCATTATTAACCGCAAAGTTTATACAGGGCATTCCGGTTGTAGGTGCAGTGGGAGGTTTTGTAAATTATAATATTATCCGTAAAATAAGCAAATTTGCAGGGGTGATGTATAAAAAGAGATATTACATGAACAGGCAAAGGGGATAAGTTTAAACGGGTGCCGGAAAAGGCGGCAGGGAGGAAGACAGGAAGATAAAAAATGCAAAGAGAAGGTATCCTAAAAAGTTGCTTTATGACTTTTGGGATACCTTCTTTTTTGTTGGTTAAAAGCTTTTAATAATTATCTGGATAAATTGTTCCAGTTTGTATCCATATATTTTTTTGCCAGCTCGATTAAGTATTTATGGGGAGGTTTCATGATCAGATCTTTCCGGTAAAGAATGGAATGAATCCGGTATATCCTGGGTTCCAGTGAAAAAAAGGTGATCTGTTTCGTGGAAATTTCATTCCCGGCAGGGATAAAGCCTACACCAATATTGCTGGACACCATATCACAAATGGATTGGGCATGGGAAGTGCTGCAGGCTATGGTCGGGTTAAAATCCTGTTTATCGAAAAATTCTTCGATCAGGTACCTGATGCAGGACCCTTTATGCTGTAAAATAAACGGATATTTGTAAAAGTGTTCCAAAAGCTGCTGGCTGTTTAAGGACCGGTTACGGCTTCCGCTCAGCTTCTGGCAATAGGGATGGATGCTGGGGGCTGCAAATACAACTTCTTCTTTTATCAATTCAATGCTCTGTCCTTTGTATTGTTCCAGGGAATTGGCTGTTACAAAGGCAAGATCCAGTTCACCTCTGAAAATGAGATTGCTGGTGGAACGCAGATTATCGTCCGACAGAACCAGCTCCACTTTGGGGTAATATTTGCGGAAATCAGCCAGGATGCAAGAAAGCATCTGCAGGGCACTGGAAGCGGAGGTACCTATGCGGATGCGGCTGGTGTTGGAAACACGTTTGATGTCTTTTTCCAGGGATTCCGTTAAGGAGAGAACGTTTCTGGCATATTCCGCATAGAGGCTGCCTACCGGTGTAAGTGTATAGGTACCGCTGGACCTTTGAAACAGGGGAGCCCCCAGTTCTGTCTCCTGTTTGGTAAGAAATTGACTGAGGGTAGGCTGCGATACGTAAAGTTTTTTGGCAGCCCTGGTCATATTGCCGGTCTCGGCCAGGGCGAGTATGTATTCCAGATATCTGATGTCCATGGAAGCTCCTGCTTTCTTAAAAAGTATAATTCCCATTATAAGTAAAGGCTATAATAAAAATAGGAAAGGGTTATTGGAAAAATTGCATAAGTAAAGATATAATTATAACCTGAAAGTAGTAAAAAAATTATATTAAAAAAAGGAGATGAAGCATTATCAATTAAAAATCAGCTATTTTCTTATTATATCAGAGAAAAACAATAATGAAAATAGCAATAACAGTGGAAATAAAAAAAGGAGTTATGCAGGGAGGGAGGAATATGGCAGGATATAAGCTCCTGCTATAAAGATGAAATGAAGGCATACATAGCGAAACGCACGGGACAGATGATATTGATCATTTTTCTCATATCCATTTTTACATTCATGCTGGTATCCTTGATTCCCGGAGACCCGGTTTATGCAATGCTGGGATCGGAAGTATCACAGGAAGAATATGACAGGGTATATCATGAATTAAAATTGGACCAGCCTGTCCTTCACAGGTACTTCAGCTGGCTGGGAGGAGCGCTCCAGGGTGACTGGGGACAATCAACACAGTTTCATAAAAGTACGTTGGAAATCATTAATGAACGAATACCTATTACATTGTTTTTTTCAATCAGTGCATTCATAATAAGCATTCCTCTTGGAATACTTTTTGGGGTTATCAGTGCAGTATACAGGGGCAGGCCTGCGGATACGGCGGTGACCCTGATCGCCAATATAACGGCCTGCCTGCCCCAGTTCTGGATCGCTCTGTTAGTCATGTATGTATTTGCCATGAAGCTTGGCTGGCTTCCTTCTTATGGGTTTACATGGTTTCATGTGGATCTGGTGACAGGCATAAGACAGACCATTATGCCTCTGTTCTGCCTTGCCCTTGGAGGAATTGCAACGGTAACCAGACAGACACGTTCCAGCATGCTGGAGGTCATCCGCCAGGATTATGTCAGGACAGCCAGGAGCAAGGGGATTTCACAGAGAAGGGTTATTTATCTCCATGCGCTTAAAAATGCCCTGATCCCTGTTATCACCATCCTGGGAATGCGTCTCGGTTCCATGCTGGCAGGCTCTATGTTTGTAGAATCCGTTTTTAACATTCCCGGAATGGGCTCTTTATTTGTAAAGGCCATTCAGTCAAGGGATATTCCGGTTGTTCAGGCATGTGTTCTGGTCACGGCTCTTGTATCCTGTATCATCAACCTTATGACAGATATTTTATATGCAGTGGTTGACCCAAGAGTCCGCTATGAATAAGGAGGCAGAATCATGAAAAATAACGGAAGATGGAAAAAAACAGTTAGGACATTGTTTGCGAGAAAGGTCGCCGCTTTCAGCGCCATTGTGGTTGCCCTCTTTGTTCTCATGGCAATATTTGCACCTTTGATCGCACCTTATGATCCCAATTATGCGGATTTTGCCTCCTTTTTGCAGGGACCGGGCAAAGATCATATTCTGGGTACAGATAATTACGGGCGGGATGTTCTGAGCAGGATCATATATGGAACCAGAGTCAGCCTGATCATCGGTGTATTTGCAGTGATGATTGCCTGCATTGCCGGAACCTTTTTCGGAATGGTCGCAGGGTATTTCGGCGGGTTTGTGGATGATGTGATCACAAGAATCATGGAAGCTATCCGCGCTATTCCTCAGATCATCCTGGCAATGGCCCTGACAGCCGTATTTGGAAGCGGAATCCGCAACTTAGCGATCATCCTGGGAATATCCTCTATGGCAGGTTACGTCCGAATGATGAGAGGACAGGTTCTTACAATCAAACAGGCGGATTATATTATGGCAGGAAAGCTGCAGGGCAACAAAAGTTTCAGGCTCATGCTGAAACACATTCTGCCCAACAGCATTTCACCTATTATTGTCATGATGACCCAGCAGGTAGGACAGACCATTCTGGCGGAAGCGGGACTTAGTTTTCTCGGGCTTGGAATCAGTGCGCCAACTGCTTCCTGGGGCGGTATGGTCAGTGACGGCCGGCTGTTTCTTCTTCAAAACCCTGTGTTTGCACTTACTCCGGGCGTCTGTGTGGCGGTGCTGGTTATCTGCCTTAATATGTTCGGAGATGGGGTACGGGATGCCTTGGATCCAAGACTCAGGGGCGAGGTTTGATAGGAGGAGACAAAAATGGAACACTTGTTGGAAATAAAAAATATTGAAACCTGTTTTAAAACCGATGGCCAGCTTGTAAAGGCTGTGGATGAAGTATCCATGTATTTGAATCCGGGAGAAATCATCGGCATTGTAGGCGAATCCGGAAGCGGGAAATCAGTGACCATGATGAGCATGCTGCAGCTGATCAGCTCTCCCGGAAAGGTCACCGGGGGAGAGGTCTACATCCGGGGAAATGAACGAAATATGCTGGAGTATGGTCAAAACAGCGAGGAAATGCGTCAAATGCGGGGCGGAAAAGTGAGCATGATCTTCCAGGAGCCCATGACTTCCTTAAATCCTGTTCTGACCATAGGTTATCAGATCCAGGAAAACATTATGGAGCATCTTAAGCTGAATAAGGATGAGGCAAGAAAACGCACCATTGAGATGCTGAAGCTGGTTAATATACCGGATGCGGAGGAACGTTTCAGCTATTATCCCCAGCAGTTTTCAGGCGGCATGCGTCAGCGTATCATGATTGCCATGGCAATGTCATCGGAACCCACCATACTTGTGGCCGATGAAGCGACCACTGCTCTGGATGTGACGACTCAGGCACAGCTGCTGGAAATGATCAGGGATATTGCCAAGAAAACTAATACTGCAGTCATTATTGTTACCCATAATCTGGGGATCGTGGCCAGGTTTGCTGAGCGCATTTATGTCATGTATTCAGGCAGTGTTGTGGAAATGACAGATGCGAAACGACTGTTTGCGGATCCGGAGCATCCCTATACCAGGGCACTGCTCAGAGCCATCCCAAGGCTTGATGATCCCAAAGACCGTATCCTGATCCCCATTGACGGCCTTCCGCCCAATCCTGCCGCCAGACCGGAATTCTGTCCCTTTTATGAGCGTTGTGAATACCGTATGGATAAGTGCAGGGAAAGTTCCAAGCCAGAACTCAAGGAAATCGGAAAAGGGCACTTTGCCGCATGTCATTTGTCAGAAGAAGAAAAGCTGGCAAAAGCAGAGGAAATTGCTGCTAAGGAAATAAAAAAGGCACCAAGGATAGAAATAGGAGAGGATATCTGTCTGGAAGTCAAAAACGTCCGGAAGTATTTCCCCATTTACAAAGGCATGATCCGGAAAAAGGTAGGAGATGTAAAAGCCATAGAGGAAATCGAATTTTCGGTCAGAAAGGGAGAAACTCTTGGTATCGTAGGGGAATCAGGCTGCGGCAAAACAACTCTGGCCCGATGCATCATGAGGGTGTACAAGCCCGAGGAGGGACAGATCGTTTTTAACGGTACGGATATTGCGGGCTTTAACGATAAGCAGATGTATCCGTTCAGAAGAAAGATATCCATGATCTTTCAGGATCCGTTCTCATCCCTGGATCCAAGGCAGACGGCCGAGTCCATTGTGGGAGAATCCCTCCTCCTCCATAAGCTGGTGAAGAACAAGGAGGAATACAATGCCAGGGTGGATGAACTGTTCCGGATCGTAGGACTGGATCCTGCGTTAAAGTACCGGGTACCCCATGAGTTTTCCGGCGGGCAGAGGCAGAGGATCGGAATTGCAAGAGCACTTTCTTCCGAGCCGGATCTGATCCTGTGCGATGAGCCTATCTCAGCGCTGGATGTTTCCATTCAGGCACAGATCATTAACCTGCTGGAGGAGCTGCAGTCCAAGCTGGGGCTCACCTATTTATTCATTGCTCATGACCTGGCCGTTGTGAAACACATCAGCAATCGGATTCTGGTCATGTATCTGGGAAGAGTTGTGGAGATCGCGGATTGTGAAGAGCTATATGGCAATACGCTCCATCCTTACACAAAGACACTGTTAAGCGCTGTTCCTGTGGCGGATCCTTCTGTTGAGGAATCCAGAGAACGGGTACCCATCAGGGGTGAGGTGCCAAGCCTGACAAACAGGCCTTCAGGCTGTCCTTTTCATGACAGATGTGATCATGCACGGGAGCGGTGCCGCAAGGAAATTCCGGCACTTCGTGATGTTGGAGATCATCATGAGGTGGCATGTTTCTTATACGATTAAAAGCTATATGATTCATTTAAATATAAGCTGATGACTTAATTGAAGGAGGATTACATTATGAAATTAACAAAGAGAATTGTGGCGCTGACACTGGCAGCGGTCATGACGGCAGGTATGACCGCCGGATGCGGAGGAAGTAAGAAAACCGAAGTTCCTGCTGAAACCACCACCCAGAGCGGTGAGACCACGGCAGCAGAATCCAAAGAAACCGAAGCTTCTGTCTCCGCGGATATTGAGGAAGGAGGAAAACTGGTGATCGCTATTCCCCAGGTCCATAATACCTTCTTTATGCCTCAGTCAACAACCACAAGTGACCGTTTCGGCGCACAGCCAGTCATTGAATCACTGGGGCGGGCTGATGAGGAAGGCAATTATTATCCATGGCTGGCAGAAGAGTTTTATGCGGACCCTGATAATCTCACATTCAGCATTAAGCTGAGAGAAGGCGTGAAATTCCACGACGGATCGGATTGTGATGCGGAAGCGGTGGCCTGGAACCTTCAGAAGTATATTGATAATGGCAAGGCCAGTGAATTGGGATCCCCAAAGGAAATCACGGTAGTTGATGACAGGCGTATTGAAATTCAGTATGAGAAATGGGCAAATGACTGGGACAATGTCATAGGAGATGTGTTTATTATCTCAAAAGAGGCGTATGAGAAGAATGGAGAAGAGTGGTGCAAGACTCATACGGTTGGAACGGGACCCTTCATTCTGGAATCTTTTATTGTTGACAATAAGATTACATACACCAAAAACGATAACTATAGAATTGCAGGGCTTCCCCATATCGATGAGCTGGAGATCGATATGGTTATGGATACCAATACTTTAATGTCGGCTCTTCTGAATAAAGAAGTCAGCGTGGCAATGAAGTTTGAAAATGATGCAATTATCAATGCCGTGAAACAGGCCGGATTTGAAAGCATTGGAAGGAAAAATGCAAACTGTGCGGATATCAAGCACATTATCTGGAACAGCAAAAGCGACAAGCATCCAATGGGAGATTTAAAGGTCCGGCAGGCAATTATGCATGCCATTGAGTGGGAGCAGGTAGCCAAAGCCTTATCCGGCGGTTTAGGAGAGGCGACACCGCTGTTTTGTACCTCTGATTCCTGGGCTTATTCACCGGTGGATTTTTATGAGTATAACCTTGATTTAGCAAAGCAGATGCTTTCAGAAGCCGGATATCCAAACGGATTTGAGACAACCATTTATACTAAGTCCCAGGACAATGACACAGCGACTGCATTTCAGGCCATATTGGCTCAGATCGGAATCAAGGCAGCAATAGAAACGCTGGACAGCTCTGCTCTGGCAGCGATTCAGAAGGAAGATGACATCGATGGATTTATTGCAAACCGCGGAGCCAGCAAGATGGATTTCACCAACAACTATATCCGTCTGTATTCCTCAGAAGGAATTAAAAATCATGGCATTATGCTTCGTCCGGCAGAATTTGAAGAACCTCTGTTTGCAGCACGGGCAGCTGTAACGATCGAAGAAAAGAAAGAAAATCTTCAGAAGGCGGCTAAAGCGCTTGTAGCGGATTATGTGATGATTACTCCAATGGCGGTTATTTATTATGAATCATTTGCCGTTCCGGGAGTGAAAGACAGTGGGATTTATGATGTAAGTCTGGAACAGTGGACACCGGAAGCCGTTCACTGGACCAAATAGCTGATTATTTGACTTTAAGGAGGACCCAACATGCTGGGAGATAAGATAAAGGTGCAGTCCAAGGTTGTATCAGATTATACGGATGAACAGTTACGGTTCATTAAACAGATGGGCATAAACTATGTATACGTTATTTTTACGGATGAACATACCAATTATGATTCGGTCATGTCATTTATGGAACGGCTTCACAAATTCGGCTTAACGGCAACGGATGCAGGAAATGTACATTTGTATAAGAGCGATGCGATCCATTTGGGATTGCCGGGACGGGATGAGGCCATTAAGGCGTATAATGATTTCAACCGCGTTTTAGGAAAAGCAGGGATTCCGGTGGGATACATGACGTGGGAACCGAACCAGGTATTGACTACCAGGTTTGGGGTGGGCGAGCATACAAGAGGAAGCATCGGACGTATCGTGGATCTTGAGGAACTGAAGACCCGGCCTTATTCCCATGGCAGACTTTATTCCAAAGAAGAAATGTGGGAAAATTTTAAATATTTCCTGGACAGGGTCCTGCCGGTATGTGAAGAAGCCAATATAAAGATCGCTCTTCATCCAAATGATCCTCCCGTAGATTGCCTCCTTGGAATCTCCAACTTAATCACTTCTGCCGAGGATTACAAACATGCCTTTGAACTGGCAGGAAACAGCCCCTATCTGGGCATGAAGATGTGTCTGGGATGCTGGCTGGAAGGCGGGGAAGCCTTTGGAAATGTCATGGAAGATATCAAGTATTTTGTAGAAAACCAAAAGGTGCTTTTGGTACACTTTAGAAATGTCAGTGCTACTATGCCTTATTTTGAGGAGACCCTTCTGGAAGACGGATACATGGATATGTATGAAGTGATGAAGCAGCTGGTGCGTTATGATTATGACGGTTCCATTCACGTGGACCATGTGCCGGTATGGGGAGAGGGCGTAGGCGGAGAAAACTCTTCCTGGGCCTACAGCACCGGATACATGAAAGCTCTTTTAAGGTGTGCGTCGGCAGAATTAAATAAATCGTGCAGGTAAATATAAATGATACAATATGAGAAGAAATACAAGATTGTTCCTGACTGGCCCAATAAGGAATGGTTAATGGAAAAAGCGCAGGCGGCCATGAAGGCTCCTGCGCTCCATATCACTGACGTACAGAGCCCCAGAAGCGAAGGGGGTCCTCATGATTATTATTCCAATGGGGATTACTGGTGGCCGGATCCCGATTCCCCGGACGGGCTGCCTTATATTCAGAAAGACGGACAGACAAACCCCGGTAATTTTAACAGCCACAGGATCATTATGCGTCAGATGAGGACCAATGTGGTGTTCCTTGCCTCGGCTTACTGCCTTACGGGAAAAGAGGCCTATGCAGAAAAGGCGGTACAGCACTTAAAGGAATTTTTCCTGGATGAAGAAACATATATGGCGCCCCATTTATCTTATGCCCAGGCGATCCTTGGCATCTGCTCCGGAAGGGGGATCGGTATCATTGATACTCTTCATCTGGTAGATGTGGTATTTGCGGTGGAGAAGTTAAAAGGGTCCCATTCCATGAAGATTGAGATATATATTGGCTTAAAGAAATGGTTTGCTAAATATCTGGGGTGGATGCTGACCGACAGCAACGGGATCCAGGAAATGAACAAGGATAATAACCATGGTGTCTGCTTCTTTGTTCAGGCCGCAGCATTTGCCTTATTTACTGATAATGAGCGGATAGCAGATTTTTGCAGGGATTACTATAAGAGGCAGCTTTTAAGGCAGGAGGCGGAGGATGGTTCTTTTCCGAGAGAGCTGGGGCGTACAAAGCCCTATAATTACTCCATCTTTGTTGTGGACAATATGGTGTCCTTATGCCATCTGCTGTCTAAGCCGGATGATGATTTGTGGGAATATGTATCAGAGGACGGAAAGAGCATAAAAAATGCCCTGGATTTTATTACTCCTTATATACTGGATAAGGAATCCTGGCCTTATCCGCCGGATGTGATGCATTTTGATGCATTTCCTGCCAGGGCAGGCTTTATGATGCTGGCAGGGTGTTCGCTGGGCAGAAAAGAGCTTCTGGAGCTGTATGACCGGCTTCCGGCCGAATCTACGGATGAAGAAGCCAGACGCAACATTGCCACACGTCAGCCCATGCTGTGGATGTGACTTGATAATTTCGAGCTTAATACCTTTATCCATAACGGTATTAAGCTTGTTTTATTTGTTTTATAAAAATCTTAAACTGGAATATACAGAATAGAATGGGATCTTGTTCCCTGCATAAATAACCCCATGAATTAGGGAGGCTTGCTTTGACATTTAATTTGATTTTTTCGGCCGTGGTCAATATGAAAGTAATAATTACTTGGGGATGGTTTATTTTATAATGTATTGATGCTGATTTTAAACATGACAACCGTAGGACAAGTGAAAAATATTTGTAATAATAACAATAAAATATTAAAAAATGCCTGTCAGATTTGACATGCTGGGGATTTTACTGTATGCTTTTACATAGAAGAGCTTTATCAGGATAGCTGTAAAGTAAATAGTGAGCGACAACTGAATAGCAATTTAGTTTGATTTGGATGAATCCTTTCTTAGGATTTTAAGAGGTGAATTTAAAAAAAGTTCTGTACTTTTGCTTTGTGTTTAACAGGCAATATCTCGCATATGCAAATAAATAAATCTTATTTTAATTAGTATGGAAGGAGCTTTATCCAAATTATGGCTGTCAGAATATCTGATGGCCAAACATTGGGTGGCTGCTTTTTTTGTTACCTGAAAAGAAAAATTTCATAAGAATCAAAGGTCGTCTTGCTGTTTCTTCTAGAAAGGAGATTTATGATTCGATTTGAACAAGTAACAAAAAGGTATGGAGGTTCGGTTATTCTTGATAACCTGAGCTTCGAAATCAAGGAAGGGGAATTTGCTGTTTTAATCGGCCCTTCAGGCTGTGGAAAAACCACGACCCTCAAATCTATTAACCGTCTGATCGAGCCGGATACCGGGCATATTTATGTGAACGGAAATGACGTTTCTCAGACAGATCCGGTGCAGCTGCGCAGGCAGACAGGCTATGTGATTCAACAGATCGGACTTTTTCCCAACATGACGGTGGCACAGAATATCGGTGTGGTACCAAAGCGCCTGAAATACCCCAAGGAAAAGATTTTGGATATTACCCGGAACTTAATGGACATGGTGGGAATGTCCTATGAGGAATATGGGCATAAATATCCGTTCGAGCTTTCCGGCGGTCAGCAGCAGCGGATCGGGGTTCTGCGGGCTCTGGCAGCATCGCCTCCCCTTGTATTGATGGATGAGCCCTTCGGTGCGCTGGATCCCATGACCCGAAATTCTCTGCAGGATGAAATCAGCCGGCTGCATAAAAAGCTGAATAAAACTTTTGTTTTTGTCACCCATGATATGGATGAAGCACTTAAGCTGGCCGATAAGATCATTTTTATGGAACACGGAAGAATTGTGCAGATGGCAACCCCGGAGAAGATGCTGGAAAGCCCGGCCAGCGACTTAATCCGCACCTTTATGGGAAAACGTGCTGCAGGCAGTCCGGCTTTGGCGCTGACAGCAGCCGATTTTATGCGGCCTGATCCCGTCAGCGTATATAAAAGCCGCGGGATTCGCGAATGTACCGAAATCATGGCCCGGAGGCAGATCGATTCCCTGCTGATTAAAAATGACGATGATTCTTATGCCGGGGTCGTGACTGTGGGTGATATTAAAAAGGCCAACAAAAGCACAGGAACCATCGGAGAGGTTCCGGTTTCGGAGAATGCGGTATCCTATGTGTCCGAGAGCGCGATGGAAAGCTTTGATAAGCTGCTTAACACGGACAGCAGCTATGTGGTAGTGCTTCATGAGGACGATACCATAGCGGGAATTGTGACCAAAACCAGCATGGCGAAAGCCATGGCCGATGCTTTGTGGGGGGATGGACAATGAATTTTTGGGAATTGTATGGAAATAAGCTTCTGATTGCCGTGGGAGTTCACTTTTTATATGTTTTTGCCTCAGTTGCAAGCGGATTCGTGGTTGCTCTTACGTTGGGAATCCTGCTTTCCCGGGTGCCTGGGATTGCCAAGGTTGCGCTTCCGCTGATTTCCGTGTTCCAGACCATTCCCGGTGTGGTATTTATCGGTATTTTGTTTTTATACATGGGTATGGTGCCTGCTACTGCCATTATCGCGCTGGCGATTTATGCGGTATTTCCTATTCTGAAAAATACATATGTAGGTCTGCTTTCAGTGGATTCCAGTTTGCTGGAGGCTGCCCGGGGATGTGGAATGTCAAAAATTCAAAGTCTTTTTGAGGTGGAGCTGCCATTGGCTATGCCGTCCATTATCGGCGGTCTGCGGATGTCCGCGGTTTATACCGTGAGCTGGGCAGTGCTGGCCTCCATGATCGGTCTGGGAGGACTGGGCGAATTTATTTATATCGGCATTGCCACCAATAATAATGCCTTGATCGTAGCGGGAGCAATTCCGGCGGGTATTATGGCAATTTCGCTGAGCCTTATTATTGATTTCGTGAAACGCCGTATTACTCATAGACAGGGAAGGGAAGTGAGCTTAAAATGACGGCTAAGATTGTATTGGAGCACCTGTATCTGGTATTTCTCTCGGTTTTATTTTCAACGGCAGTTGGTTTGCCTCTGGGGATCATTGCTTATCTTTATACGCCTGTCCGCAAGACGGTATTGTGGGCAAGTGAGCTGCTGCAGACAGTGCCGGCACTGGCTATGCTGGGCCTGGTCATGCTGCTGTTCGGTGCAGGGAAGACGACCGTTATTATTGGTCTTGTACTGTATTCCCTTCTGCCCATTGTACACAACACCTTTTTAGGTCTTGAAAGTATCGGCCATGGAATAAAGGAAGCAGCACGGGGCATGGGCCTTTCCAAATGGGACCGTTTGTTCAGTATAGAGCTTCCCCTTGCGTTTCCCATGGTGTTTACAGGTATCCGAATTGCCACGGTTACCTCGGTGGGGGTGGCGGTATTTGCTACCTCGGTGGGAGGAGGAGGACTGGGGTCTGTCATCAATCAGGGGATCCGCACTCAGAACATGCGGCTGATTCTTTTTGGCACCGGTACGCTGATGGCACTGGCAGTACTGTTTGACGGCGGTATGGCACTGGTCGAAAGGAGGCTGCTGAATAGGCGCTCCGTCTGAATTTTGAAAGTAATCGTACCATTTAATTGACGAACAGGAGGAAAAGATGAAAAAAGGAATAACATTAATATTAAGTGCACTATTTATGATTGGAATGTTAGTGGGATGCGGCAGAAATCAAAATGCTAAAAGTTCCATTGTAATTTACGACGGTCAATTTTCAGAAATGAAGATTATTCACCAGATGGTAAAAATGCTGGTGGAAGAGCACACGGACGCCACAGTGGAAATCCGTGATGAAATGTCTCCTGTCAACAACTACCGCGATCTGATTTCGGGGGGCGGGAGCGATCTTATGAACAGCTATGACGGCACTTTGCTCACCACTTATTTAAAGGTGGATGTATCCCAGGTGCCGGAGGATAAGACACTTTATGAATATGCCAATGAGCTTGCCAGCGAAAAAGATAAAGTGCATCTGCTTGATCCGCTGGGGCATGAAAATACATATGCAGTTGCTGTGACCCAGGCGCTGGCCGATGAGCACGGACTTGAAACCATCAGCGATTTAATTGATCTTGCACCTGATCTGGTGTTTGGCGCTGAGCATGAATTTTTCAGTGAAGAGGGAAGTATGAAATACGGCCCCTTTACAAAATTTTACGGCCTTAATTTTAAGGAGGGAAAAGCAATTGATATGGCGCTGAAATACTCCGCGATCGAAAATGGAAACATTGATGTGACAGAGGTGTATTCCACCGACGGTATGAATAAAAAAGTAGGGCTCAAGGTGTTGGAGGATGATTTGAAATTCTTTCCGGAATATAATGACGCCCTGCTAGTGCGCAATGATCTGTTTGAGCGTTTTCAGGATGTCGCTCCTAATCTGGAGGAGGTTCTTAATATGCTGGGCGGCCTGTTTACCAATGAAATTATGACTGATTTAACCTATGAGGTGGATGTGAACGGAAAAACTCCTGAAGAGGTGGCAAGGACATTTCTTACAGATGAGGGTCTTTTACAATCATAATGATAGAAATGGCCTGAGGGAAGGTATGTGAATAATCATACCGTGATTCCAATACAATTATATTAATGATTATTGATACAACCATATGGTGTTGAGCAGCAGGGGCTGAACAGGAGGTCTTATTTATTGAAAAAAGTCATATATATTTGTATTGGAATCATGGCTATGGCCCTGGGAACTGCTGGGACGGTTCTGCCGGGATTGCCGACTACGCCGTTTTTGCTGCTGGCCTTACTCTGTTTTACAAAAGGCTCTGAAAGACTTAATTGCTGGTTCAGAGGTACAAACCTGTATGCAAAATACGTAAAGCAATATGAATGCGACCGGTCACTTACAAGAAAACAGAAGCTTATTATTCAGGCTTCTGCAGGATTTATGATGCTGATTTCTTTTGTATTGACTGAAAATCTGATCATACGCCTGTTTCTTATCAGTGCCTTTATTCTGCATAATTATGTTTTTATTTTTATTATTAAAACGCGGCAACCGGATGGGCCGGAGACAATAAAAAAAGAAGTGGCTGGTGATAAGTATGAATTATGAAGGAATTCTTATTGGTATCGGAACGTTTCTCATTATCGGATTCCTGCACCCTGTTGTTATTAAAGCGGAATATTATTTTACCAGCAGAATCTGGCCGGTTTTTCTGATAGCAGGAGCTGTTTGCATTGGTCTATCTCTTGTTTCCGCTGGAGGGGTTTTGCCGGCTCTTCTTGCAGTATTGGGTGTTTCGCTTTTATGGAGCATTAAGGAGCTTGCAGAACAGAAAAAGAGGGTAGAGAAGGGGTGGTTTCCTAAAAACCCTAAGAGAAAAGAATAGTTACATACAAAAAAACGATCCCTTGAGGATCGCTTTTTGAATTGAAAGATAGTCACTAAGTGCAGGTAAACATATCGATCCGGTTCAGTGAAATTCCGGTATATGACCAGCCAAATCTTCGATCCCATCGGAACCCTGCGACGGTGTTAGCCCAGATCTGGACAGGGAAAAACCAAAATTCCTGCCCATTGCTTAACCAGACATAAGTAAATCGTCCAATGCAGTTTCTCATGGATCCGGGACTTACCATTCTGGTTCCGGCGCGCATCTGTGCAGGTTTTTGGGGAACGGCTGACGGCGGAGGTCCCATGGGCGTCGGGCCGCCCCGGGATGTATTGTTAGGAGGGAATGGGGGCATAGTGTTACTTCCTTTCCGTTTGTTGATATTAATATTATATGAGTCATACGGAAAGTAGTTGACATGAATCGGGCGAAAATTAGACTGTGTCAATCCTGGTGTGATCATGGACTGTTTTTTCTTAATCGATCATTTATGGATTGAGAGGGCGGTTTATTCTGTTCATTATCTTATTTTACGATTCCACCGTGGAAATAACACTCGTAAACCTGTAAATCTTTATAATATATTTCTTCGTATCCCTGATACCATTTCAAATCCCCACACACCTTGCCGTTATAAACGTAATCGTTTTCCTGATATAAGGCCGGACCACGAAAGGGCTTTTCCCTGGGTACGGCCAATAATGCTGCCTTTAGGAAATCACTGTTAAAATTACTGCTTGTTACACGCCCGGAATAGTTCATGGCATATATAGGAATGCTGTTTTTCCACACAGCCTCTTCACCGGAAAAACATTCGCCGCCGATATAGGTATCTAAATACAAAAGGCTGCCTTCTTCGTATTGTAAATCATGGGAATTGGGTCTGGAAGGCGGGCATTCTGTACCCTTTGCAGCATAAGTTTTGCGTTTTGCAATAACTAGGAAATCAATGAGTTCTTTGCTGTTGCTGGGTTCCTGAGCGACGATGGAAGTGATGCAGGAATCATTGTCTTTTACTAAATGGTCGATTGTAATTTTGAAAAATTCTGATATTCCTATGAGATTGGAGATATCAGGATATGCCTGACCGCTTTCCCATTTTGCGACCGCCTGACGGGATACGGATATTTTTTCAGCCAATTCTTCTTGTGTTAAACCTTTGCTTTTTCTAAGGACCTGTAACTTTTCCGGAAAAATCATGGAAATTCACCTCCGTGTTTTTTACTATCTTAACATAGGGAACAGTTCTTTTGTATCACCTGCCAGTTGCCTTTTTGCTACTTTTGTTTGCATTTGATATAAATGGCCTTTCTGAAAGCTCTTTGTGAAATTCCGTTTTGCAGACCAATCATCTCTGCTTTGAGTATAAAAGATATCAGCCTGATTTTGACCGTCAGCAGCTTTTATGTATGTGTTCTGTTTTCATTTATGGGTTTGGTCTACGGTTTATTAATTCATAGGACGGATGATACAGTCCTGTAGGTGTATAATAGTTTTTTCCGATGTATTGAAATCCCAGCTTCTTCAGGAGCTTTTCCGATGCCATGTTCTGAGGGTGATGCCCTGCATAGAGCTTATCTGCCCTTAAAACAGCAAAACTGTAATCTATGACGGCTTTTGCTGCCTCGGAAGCATATCCCATCCCCCAGTATTTTTTTCTCAGATGGAAACCGATCTCATAAGAATGTGATTCAGATTTAAAAGGCCGGATACCACAGCAGCCGATCAGCTCATCTGCAGCAAGCTCAAAAACAGGCCAGTATTGTATATGAAATTCCTCATCATTATGAATCTCTGTTTCCAGACGGTTCCTTATATCCTGATTTGTAAATGTTCCGGCAGCACAAATAAACCGGGTGACTTCTTTTTCTCCCCATAATTGAACAGCCAGATCCAGATCGGCGGCATTCCATTTTGAGAAGCCGGTCCTTTTTGTTTTCATAAAATATTCCCGCATTTTTTGCCTCCTGTTCTATAAATAAATTTCATTATACAATACATCATATTTCTTTAGTGTTCCTGTATTTTTAATACTGATAAATTAACGAGACTATTACGTAAAAAATCTTTTTCATAAATACTCACACTTTAATTAAGATTACAGTATATTATTGTATATAATGCCGGTAAAGATTTCTATAAATATTACTGATTTCTTATAACATTCAATTCCTGGCTAAAGGAGGTTTTAATATGAGTGAAACATGTGAATGTGAATGCTGCTGTGATGATTGCTGCAGTGAGAAGAAACATGAAAGACTAACCGGAACCGTGTTAAAATGTGGAAGTCCCGGATTTGTTGCATTTGATGATACTACCGTAGCAGGTACAACACGGACTCTTACTGCATTACAGATTAATACTTCGGAATTTGAGAATCCCTGTATCCAGCTTTCAGTTACTGCTAATATTTATATAGGTGCATTAGGTGGCTATAATTTTCAAATTTTCAGGCTGTGTTCAGACCAGGCGGCTGCTACTCCGGTCAGTGGAATTTATGGTTATTCCAGGCTGGTTGCCACAACGGAAACTGATTCCTTTAATTTTACTGTATGTGATTGTGACTGTGACTCCTGCATGGAGGGCTGCTGCACTTATTTTGTCGTGGTAACTGTTGCTGTTCCCATTGTACTTGAATCATATATCAGTAATGTAACACTCAGTGCCATTGTTAGCGAAAATGGCTGCGACTGCTAAACTCAGCAGGGATAAAACAATATTTTCAAATCTAACTCAGATTATATAAGTCGGATTTACAGATACCTGTTATATGATGGGGTATCCTTCATGATAAGGCATTTATAGTAACGGCAAAGTTTTTCTGCTGCGTTTCCACTGGGACCGGCAGCAGACTTTTGTCAATAATCCTCAAGGGAAACAAAAATTGGACTAGGCCAGCCTGTTCGGTTTTATAATTATGTCATTTTCACTATGATATGATTTTTACATTTTCTATAGCCACTTTCTACATTTAGGTTTTCTCTTCTCAATTTCATTTTTACGTACATGTAAAGTGAAACTCATTACATTATCCTTTTTTTTATGGAAAATACAGGTATAACGACAATCAAAATCAGAAATTCATTAGGGTACAGTGGATTAAAAGTTTCTGTCGATTATAATGGTGAAAAAAGGTTTATTACTGATTCCATTCCACACTCTGAACATTATAAACTAAAATTTCTCAAGGAAACACAATCCAAAATCGAAGTTTACTTATATAAGGACAAACTTTACTATGATGTCAATAATATAAATACACCTTCAAGAACGTTAAAGTCTTTTCTTTTTATATGGTTTCCTCTGGCTACATTTTTTCTGACTTTTATGAGTATAGTATATTTTATTATACCTGAAAAAATGAATTAAATTAAATACAAGATCATACCATATAAGAGCAGAGGACTATTTCCCTGCTCTTATATGGTTCGATTTAAACTTTTATTTATTTAGTTCTTTTTGGTAATAGACAATTGTCATATATTCCGTAATTTTTTCCTCATTTCCGGTAAGTTTATAACCCATAGATTCATATAAATGGCATAGTTTATTCTCTTGTTTAATTGTATCTAACTTCCAAATTTTCACTTCCGGATATAAGCATTCTACTTGTCTCAATATTTGCTTAGCATAGCCATTCCCCTGATTTTCCGGAAGAATAAACATAGGTGCAATTCGGCATTCTTTAGCTGAAAGCTTTACAACTCTAATGGCTCCTATGTTTTTATCTTTAAGTACTATAAAATAATAATCAGTATGCTCTTGTTTGATTTTTTTCGCTATAGACTCAACAGATTCGGTACCAGGACTTGTTTCATAGTCTTTATATTTCTCAAGAAGATCACTAAATGATACAATTTGCATAGCATGAATTTCTTTATACTCATTAATATTGGCTTTTTTCAAGAATACATTCATAAACATATCTCCTCATAAGTTTTTAGACTGCAAATTTTCTTTACATATTCAAATTATTAATCTGAAATCTATAATTTTTCCCATAACTCTTTTACTGACTTTATTCCGGTAGGCATATATCTCAGTCTATCATGGTTTATCAAGGTTCCATTCTTCTTTTTTATATCAATTTGCAGTGATAATAATGTCATAAAAAGCTCAGCTTCTATCAATAAATTATTTCATAAAAAAACTACTAACTTAAGTATTAACAGCCAGTAGTTTTCTTTGTATATTCATTTTGTTGATCATGAGTGATACTTGTAATTTTACCTGTCTGCCAGCTCGTATGTTACATATGGACTGTCAAGGTGATATCCGAGTTTTTCTGCTAAAGCGACAGAGCGTAAATCATGAGCATCCCAACTTGGATAGATATTACTCTTTAAACACTCTAAAATCAGTTTTGCCCCACATACAGTTGCAAGACCCTTACACCTATATTCGGGTTTTGTATCTATTTCAATTTCAATACCACCATCGTATACTGCATAAGGAGAAGCGCCTGCCACAAGTTTCCCATTATGTAAAATTGCCGCACCGATTGCTCTGTTATGATAATCCGCATAATCTTTAAACTGCGAACATAAATCAACAGACCACGCTTCATTTTGTGCCATTTCAAAAATTTCCTGATCAAATAATCTTAGTTCAAAACGAGAATCAAGTGTTTCTATATAAGTATTCAGTTTTTCAGCATCAAATATATCCGGCTCTTTTTTTATTGCATATCGAAAAATCTTACTTACCCTATTACCATAAAAATCTTCTATCAACATCTCCCAGGATTGGTCTTTAGGTATCAGTAGCTTTTCACCACCGACAGCAGTCAATAACGCACTATTGGGAATGCCGGCAAAAAAGCAAAAATCCCCAATATCAATAACAGCAGAGGAGGGATTTTCATCGTTATCCAAAAACATATTCCCCATATGACCTTGCAAACAGGACCATATTAACGCTTCTTCCCAACCATCGAACAGAGCTGCCGCTTTGCTTTTATTTATACTCATCACCATTCTCCCGTCTTTAAAACTCAAGATTAAATAAACACATGAGTAGAATACCATCAAATTTACTAACTATCAATATGAAGTTTGCAGTGTACAACAATTCGTTTAGATCCCGATTTATCAAGCATGTTCTGCCTGCAATCTGCGAATAGGAAAAAACATATAAAGTTTACCTGTTTCAGGGCAGCTAAAATCATTTACTGCACCTGCAAGAAAGAGATTGTTTTCTCCTAAATATTTAATAACGCCAGAAAAAGTATCGTTATCTTCATTCTCAACATAAATATATTCGTATCCAGGAACCACCCATTTAGTCCATCCATACGGTGCTTCGGCACCATCTAAGCACTCAACTCCGGCAAGATATAATCCTTGCGAAAAGTTATCCCATGGGTTAAACGAGCGAGAAAAGTCCGACATGGCACCCCAAATTCCTAAAAGATTCCCTTTGTCATCTTTTTTCGCTAAATGCGCTATTTCATTGAAATGTGAATTGGCATCCTCCCAAAGCTTTTGAATAAATCCCTTTCCGTCAGTGGTAGCGCCTTCTTTTCCAATCACTATAAACGATTCTTTTATGCATTTTTCAATCTTCATTAAAATCGCCCCTTCAAATTATTGTTCTATTTATAGAATACTGTGTTTTTTCTAACTATAAGCATTAATCCTTCAGACTGCATGGATGTAACCACGGGTTGAAAGTAAATTATGGATTCGATAGTTCATTCAGAAGAATTTTTATGAAAAATCGCATATACTCCATTTATTTGTGCGGGGTAACTCTCTGCGATAATCCCATCATAATAAACAATTATTTCATCTCCTATATCAAGATCCCGTCCGCTTACACTGATATTTGCCATTTTGACATTAAGTGAAACAAAAATTTTATCGCTGCTTTTAATTATAGGATCGTTCTCATTAACATGAACTAAAATGGAAGTATCGTCATTTATTTCAATTACTGTACCACTAAACTTAGGCTTATGCTGAATTACATCGTTCCTTGTGAGCGGTTTTGTCATATAAGCAAAAATGGATCCTAAAACGATAAATATACCTGCAAGCAAACCTATATACAGCACTACGTTTTTTGACTTGGCAGCACCTATTAAATAATTATCTTTTAATCTTTTTACAAAATCATAAATGATTCCAATACCAATAAAAACACAATAACTAACAAGCCAAACTACCCATAATTCATGTATTGCTCCATTTCCATGTACAATACCATCTGTCTCCAAACGCACGCCTATAAAAAAGGCAATTACGTAACCGAAAGTAGCTGTGATTGTCAGTGCTTTTAGATTGAAGATATAAGAAACCAAAAGTGCTGCAATACCGAGAGCTCCTACAATTATCGGGGCATCTGACTTTCCATGTAAGGCAGCTAACTGAGTGTAATGACATAGTACAAATGAAATACTAAACAATATTATTGAGCCTATAATTTGAAAGGCTCTTTTATTAATGATCTTTTTCATTTTTGCATATCTCCTAACTATTATATAATGGGCAGTTCAAAACTGCCAAACAAGTTCTGATTTAATAAAATAAAGATAAAACAATGACTGCTAACTATCAATATAAAGTTTTCAAAGTACAATAAGTTAACTAAATTGTAATTCGATTTATAATCCGCATATCTTTAAATGTGAATTCATATATTGTTATAAATATTCTTGGGGTGGATGATATGAAGCCTCTTAATAAAAGTACTCTAATAATTTCTATTCTTATTCCCTTAGCTGTCGGGTCTTTATCCGCTTTTTTTAGTGGAAATATGTCAATGTACGCTTCGCTAAACAAACCGGCCTTTAGCCCTCCAACATATATTTTTCCTATTGTATGGACATTTCTGTATATTTTAATGGGAATATCATCATACATAATTTTTGTGTCCGGAGATGCGAATTCAACCAAAGCCTTAAAAATTTATGGACTTCAACTATTCTTCAATTTTTGTTGGAGTATTATTTTCTTTGGATTTTCTCAATATTTACTTGCCTTTTTATGGTTAATTATATTAATCATATTAATAATTATAATGATCCAATTGTTTTATAAAATTAATCCTATTGCAGCATACTTGCAAATTCCATATCTTTTATGGTGCATAGTGGCTGCTTATCTGAATTTTAAAATTTATATGATGAATTGAATCTTAATTATTTGGCCGGAGCTGGGAGCTTCGGCCAATATCAGTTTTCCGGTTTTATTACAATAAGAAAACCGCTGGCTTAATTCTGATAGTTTGCAGCTCTTTTGTATTCAATTTGCTTAAGAGCGTATTTATTTATAATTTTCAAATCTTGTACCTCGTTCCTCCCATTCCATTTTTGAAAGGCGATATTCATAAGAAGAAAATGTTCTTTCGAGTTCTTTAGAATGATAAGTTCCTTCCTGTTGGAACGCAAAACCACATTTTTCAATCATGCCCCTTGAAGCTGAGTTTTCTTGAAAGCAACATGCCCAAACATATGAGACATCATTATTAAACAGATAATCCAAAACTGCAAATATGGCTTCTGACATAATACCTTGCCGATGATAAGTACGATTTAACGCACAGCCAAGTTCTCTGGTATCTTTACGTCCCTCCTCTGAATCCTCATCAATGGAGATGTGTCCAATTACTTTTCCGCTCTCATACCAAACTATTGCAAGTTTCCTTCCTTGTAGTATCCAGTCTGAAAGGATTTTCTTAGTTTGTACTATTGATTTATGAATAGACCAGCCTGCCATTTCCCCCACTCCTTCCTGGCTGCAATATTCAAATACATCGTCAATATCCTGTTCTGTAAATGGACGCAATTGTAAACGGGAGGTCACTATGTTCATATCTTTTGCTCCTTTAATAATGAGTTATACTAATACAATATTTTTTTTATTACCAACTATATGCTGATACCCGATAACTTTCTTCACAGGTTTTTTATAGTAGCTTTTCTTAATATCCGTAATCCAAGGAAAAACTCATTTATATGCTTTCAGTATGTTGGTACCTTGCCATTTATTCAAAAGTTCAACTTTTGAAAATCCTCCGGAGAGCAGGGCTTCTGTTTCATGTGCTCTTGTAAGCGGCGTATCATAGTGATAGAATTCACCGTCACATATTCCCAATTCATTTTTCAGGCGGGAGAGTGCTATAAAGTTCTTTTTTTCTTCATCATCGTTTTCTGCTATATAGTCCGTTAAAATAAAATATCCTCCTTTTTTTAAAGAACCATGTAATTTTTTATAAAGGAGAATTTTATGTTCCAGACTGAAATGATGTAACGATTCCACAGAAACGGCAGCATCGTATATATTTTCTCCAAAGGGGACCTCAAAATATGAACCATTGATAAGCGTAAGCTGTTTGCCTGGAAATTTGGCCTGCAGTGCTTTCAACATGCCGCTTGCCAAATCAATCCCTGTTATTATAGCAAGAGGATTGACTTTGAAATATTCATTCAATTCCAGCCCTGTTCCACAGCCTAAATCAAGTACTTTACATCCAGCGGTCATAGGTAGCTGCGATGCTGTAAAGGGATAAAATATTTTTGCTGAATCAATAAAATTAAGCTGGTGGTTCTCATAGTCGTCCAAACGGCTATCAAAAAAGGCTCCCATTTTTTCGAGTTTCATTACAGATTCCTCCTTATAACCAGATATAAATAATTCTCATAAATACGCTGTCATCTAACTTATTACAATTAATACTAGTGTTCAAGTAACCCTAAATCATAATCGGTTGTGAATCATATAACGTGTTACCGTACCAGAACAGGTATTGTCATATACATATGCTTCCAGCTGTACAAAGCACGCATATTCCCCGCATCAAATATTTAGTTCTCAATATATCATTATCTTTTACAAACTCATCACGAATCCCTCAAGCTTTTGGCATGATCACCGCGATTTTACCGGTTACACACTTTTTATGGCAAATCACTTTTATTTCAGACTTATTTCAGGATGTGATGGTATACTATGACAGTAGAGACAAAGTCTTTATAACCTTTCACTTAGCCGACATGGTTCTCCAGCCTTGTCGGCTACTATCTTTTTTACGGCAAATACTCTGGAAAAATCTAATTTCCGCTTAAGCGTATATTTTTTATCCATCCGCTCCTAAAACAATTCTTTGATCACTCCTTGATACCATATTTAGTAAGTGATATAATTTCTTTATTATGAAATAGGAGGTAATACTTATGAATTTCACTTACAATCCAAACCAGATCGCGCTTTTTCATTCTGACAACAACCTGCTTGCCGAAGTTACTTTTCCGGAGGTTGACCAAAATACCGTAGATATCAACCATACCTTTGTAGATGAATCCCTCCGAGGTCAGGGGGTGGCAGGGCAGCTTATGGAGGCTGTGGCAGAACAGTTGCGTTCCCAAGGCAAAAAAGCCATTCTGACGTGTTCCTATGCTATAAAGTGGTTCGAAAAACACCCAGAATATAATGATTTGGTAAAGTAGCACCTTCTGAGATCGTTTCGTATATACGAAATTCAATCATCTTGTATGAATGAAGGTTTACGAATATGTGATAGAAGATATATGCGATATAAAGTTTCTGAGTTTTAAGTGAATTTCAAAGTTTTTCTTACTAAAAATTCATGGAAAAAGCTGAAATTCACCGCTCTAGTAAAAAGTGCGCCACCTGAACACTTCCATCCATCTCAATGCGGTCAATGATAAAACCACATTTTTCCGTATAGAATTTTATATTTTCCTCTTTATCCGCAGGGGTTACCAGCAATAATTCTTTCCAGTTATTATAAAGGTCCAATATATAATGAAATGCCTGTGTACCAATTCCCCTGCCCTGGTATTCAGGCATTACACATAGGCAGCCCAGATAATATATTCCATTTCCTCTGTCATCAACTGAAATCGCTCCAACGGGATTGTCTTCACAAAAAATAATCAGTTTCGGAAATTTTTCAATAGAAGCTTCCATTTCGTCAATTGTTTTGCCATAAGCAGGGCACTCACCGTATCTTACATAATCCCCAAGGAATGCATTGTTATAAATATTAATTAATAAATCTGCATCTTTCTTCCCAGCTTTTACGTATCTTTATTTCATAATATTCCTCCTACAATTTATAAATTCTGCCTTTTGTATGTAAGAATATAAAACATAATTCTATATTTCCCAGCAGTTCCGTTACTGATATTGTTTTAAAAGAACTAATTCTTTTATTTTGAAAACAGCAATTTAGTTTTGATGCTGATGAAAGCAAATTAAGCATGATATTGAAGTCAGTTTATATTGTAAACAATATGTGTTTGAGGCCGACGAAGTAAATTCCGAACAATTAACTGAATGGTGTTACAGCGAGTTCTAAAAGAAAAATGCTGGTTAACATTTTCAAATCTGGTGCTGATGGGTGGGCGAATTCTAATTTATGGGAACAGGAGGTAAATTTGATTTCCGTCATCTATCAATTAGAGACTGTTTTTATACTTCTTACTAATAACTTATCCATCCGTAATACTGACTTGGTATAATGAGTTTCTTTGATTCTTTCTTTATTAGTAAATTCCTTATGATGTATGATTTAGTCTATAATTAACAGACGTGTACAACAAGACATATTCTACACTATAAAGAATTGAGATTCTTTATAATGTTTCGATATATAAGTAATTAATTATGGAGGGAAATCCATATGAATAATTGTATTGATTCAGATGATAATTATTATTCTAGTTGCCGTTGTCGTCGTTGTAGCTCTACCGGCCCAACAGGACCTAGGGGGTGTCAAGGACCTAGAGGGTGCCCCGGAGCGACAGGCCCGACAGGGCCTAGAGGCTGTCTCGGTCCAACAGGTCCAACAGGACCAATCGGCGAAACAGGGCCAACCGGCCCAACAGGCCCAATCGGAACAACAGGCCCTACCGGACCAATTGGAGCAATCGGCGCAACGGGACCTACCGGTCCGATCGGTGCAACGGGGCCTACAGGCCCAATCGGAGCAACAGGACCTACCGGACCAATTGGAGCAACCGGAGCAACCGGACCAATCGGCGCAACGGGGCCAACAGGCCCAATCGGAGCAACAGGCCCAATCGGTTCAACAGGCGCAACTGGTCCAACAGGGCCAATCGGAGCAACGGGCCCCACAGGCCCAATTGGCCCCACAGGACCTATCGGAACGACTGGAGCAACGGGCCCAACAGGACCTATTGGCCTGACAGGAGCAACGGGCCCGACAGGCTCCACCGGCCCCGTAGGTCCGACAGGCCCAATCGGCTTGACAGGAGACACGGGCCCCACAGGCCCCGCTGGTCCTACAGGTCCAATCGGCTTGACGGGTGATACGGGCCCCACAGGCCCCATCGGCTTGACAGGAGACACAGGACCCACAGGTCCTACGGGTCCGACAGGCCCCATCGGCTTGGCAGGCGATACGGGTCCCACAGGTCCAATCGGTTTAACAGGAGACACGGGCCCGACAGGCCCCACAGGTCCTACGGGTCCGACAGGCCCAATTGGTTTGACAGGAGACACAGGCCCGACAGGTCCCATCGGATTGACAGGAGACACAGGCCCGACGGGCCCAATCGGCTTGACAGGCGATACGGGTCCGACCGGTCCAATTGGTTTGACAGGAGACACGGGCCCGACAGGCCCAATCGGCTTGGCAGGAGACACCGGTCCCACAGGTCCGACAGGCCCAATTGGTTTGACAGGAGACACAGGCCCCACAGGCCCGACAGGTCCAACCGGCCCCATCGGTTTGGCAGGAGACGCGGGTCCCACAGGTCCAATCGGTTTAACAGGAGACACAGGTCCCACAGGTCCAACTGGAACAGCGGGTGATGGAGCAATAATTCCGTTTGCATCCGGCACACCTGTTGCCCTAAGCACTGTACTCGGAGGAGTACTTAACACCTCAAGTGCGGTAGGATTCGGACTTAACCTTTCTGGTATTGCCGCTGCCAGCGGAACAGTCAATTTGCTTGGTTTGACCAACCTCGCGTTTTCCATGCCCAGAGATGGGGTTATCACATCCCTGGCTGGCTACCTGAGCATTAGTACCGGTCTAAGCTTGATTGGCTCCACCGTAACGGTGTCCGCCCAGCTGTTTCAATCCACCGCACCTAATAACACCTTCGTTGCAGTACCGGGTGCAGTAGTCACACTAGCACCTCCTCTTAATGGAATAATTTCTGTCGGTCAAATCAGCAGTGGGATCACCACAGGGCTGAACATTCCGGTCACTGCAGGAACCAGATTGCTTTTGATATTCTCTGCCGATGTTACGGCTGGTCTTGATCTGGCCGCCGCTATCGCAGGCTATGCCAGTGCAGGTCTTGGTATTTCCTAAGAGGAGCTAAAGAGACCCTTACAATCGTATCATTTCAAAAAGGTAATGCTGTTTTAATGAAACGTCTGATAGGGACGGGGCGTCTGCTCACAGACGTCCCGTCTTCCTTTAATAACGGGGAGATTCAATTACCCTACAAAAAAACGCTGACTTAATACCAAAGCCAGCAATCCTCTGTCTAAGGCCGGAACCTCCATTGCCCTATATCAACCTATAATCTGCAAATCATCAGCAGCAAATCCCGAGATGTACCATCCTTTAATTTATCCCCATTTTCAATAGTCCCGCATATCTTAAATCCATTTTGTTCATATACGTGGACAGCTCTTTTATTATCGGCAACCACCTCAAGCTCCACCTGTTCGTAGCCCAATTTTTTTGCATGCTCAAGGCAGCATTTTGTCAGCATATCACCGATTCCCATATTCCAGTAATCTTTTGAAACGCAAATCCCATATCCGGCCCTGTGTCTTGTTTTTATATTTCCTCTGATACAGGCGATAGTTCCGTTAGCTACCAGCTTATTATCTATAAAGGCTGAAATATCAAAGCCTTTTTCATCTTCCAGCAGCTTGCAAATATAAGAGTTCTCCTCATCAATGGTTCTGTTGATTTCTTCCGGATATCTTCCCAAATAATCCGTTTCACCGGCGCATCTCACCAGATTTTCAAGCAATGCATCGGAGTCGGATATCTCAGAACTTCTTAAAACAACTTTTTTGCCGTTTTTAGATACATACGTGATTTCTTCTATTCTCATAGCATCCCTCCATGATATCCGTAAATTATTTTTAATGTTAAAATAAATTTCTTATTGTATTATCATATTAACAAAAAAGTTATTAACGGGCAATATGAAGTTTCCAATGCACGGTAAACTGCCATATCCTCATCCATTCAAAAAAAGTGAAGTAAATTGGATTTGTGGGCGGTTTCATTGGAATGCTATACTTAACACATAAAGGAGGGAACCATGGATAACCGACTTTCGGAAATTTTCCGCCTTGTCTGCCAGAGCAAACATGAGTTTACTGTCAGGGAGCTGGCGCAGCAGTTTTCTGTAAGCACCAGGACTGTTTACAGTGATATTAAAAAATTAAATGAATTGCTGGAGGCTTCCGGCCATGCTGAAATCAATGCGGATAAGGGGAAGATGTTTTATAAATCACCGCTGATGATTGAATTTGAGAGCCTGATCCATTCCAATTCGGACTATGTTTTATGGAATCCGAGAATCCGGCGTCTGCGGATCATTGAATCTATCCTTTTGTCCGGCGATCAGTTTACGGTGGATGACTTACTGAAGGAGCTTGATATTTCTAGAAATACCCTTATCGGTGATTTAAAAGAAGTTAAGGAAATGCTCAGCTTTCATTCCATTGCAGTAGAGGCAACACCCTTTAAGGGATACCGGATTTCAGGAAAGGAACGGAACATCAGGAATCTTCTGATCCTTTCCATCAGCGAGGATCTCCTGTTTTTTGAAGACAGGACGGGCAAAAGAAACTTGCAGATTTTGTATTCCTGTGAAGATTTTCTCGACGATGTAGCCAGGCAGCTTAATATAGAGCTGAGCGACGTATCCTTTAACCGCATGCTGATTGCCTTTTACGTCACATATGCAAGGATATCCATAGGAAAAGCCTTTACCCAGGGCTCCAAGGATATTTTGACAAGAGAAGAAAAGGCTTTTGTAGAGCACCACAGGGAGATCGAGGCAATTTTTGGCAGGGAAGTGTCTCTTGATGATTGTTTTTATCTGGCCAATAAGCTGGCAGAAGCTTCCGTTGTCAAATCCGAAGAGCTGCTGTCTGAAAAATGGCTGCCCTTTAACCTGGTGACCAACCAGTTTATCGACGTCGTGGCAAAGGAATACCCCTTTGAAGCTTTTCGAACGGATTCCAAGCTTTATGAAGGACTGCTGAATCATCTGCGCCCTGCCTATAAACGGGCATTAGCAGGAGAGTGGGCAGAAAATCCTTTATTAAGCTATGTTCTTGAAAATTTTGCCCAGCTTAATAAGGCGGTGGCAAAAGGCGTAAAGGTGCTGGAGGAAAAGCTCAAGGTGCACTTTCATGAACATGAGATATCATATTTCACGTTGTTTTTTGCTTCTGTTATAGAAAGAAATGAAAAACAGATCCGCAGGACCCCTAATGTCATCATTGTATGCAATGCGGGGATCAGCACCTCTGAGATATTGAAAAGCAGGCTGCAGGCCATCTTTCATGTAAATATACTGGGGACGTTCAGCGTGAGAAATGCTGCGCTGTGGCTGATGGAGCATGTTCCGGACTTAATAATATCCACAGTGCCCTTTCAATGGCAGGATACAAAGGTGCTGAAGGTCAGCCCGTATTTATCGGATTATGACATAAAGGAAATCCAGGGCCAGTTGTCGTTTCTCACTGCCCGGATCCATTTGCCTGAGGTGATGAACATCATCGGCAAATACGTGGAGATCGAAGATCATAAGCTGGAACCTTTAAAAAACGAATTGAGTGTATATTTAGGAATTACAGAAAATTCGGAACAAAAGAAAGGAATTTATCAACCGATGTTAAAAGAAATTCTGACCGCGGATTTAATCAAAGCAAAATTTGTAGCCGCAAACCGGGATGAAGCTGTTAAGGAAAGCGGAAGGCTCCTTGTGGATAAGGGACTTGCAGATGAGGCTTACATCCAGGCAATGCTTAAAAATGTTGAGGTGAACGGAACCTATATCGTGATTTCACCCGGAATCGCCATGCCCCACGCCAGACCAGAGGAAGGTGCCCTGGATATTGGCCTCAGCATTGTGACTTTAAAAGAGCCCGTTGTATTCGGACATCCGAAAAACGATCCGGTTAAGATTGTCGTAGGCCTTTGTGCCATTGATCATCAATCTCATTTGAAAGCACTTACCGAGCTTGCGGATATTTTAATGGATGCTAAAAAGGTAGAAGAAATAACAAATGCAGAATCTGCAGAGCAAATATTACAAATTATAAAGGGGGATTCATTATGATAAAAATTGTAACAGTATGCGGGGCAGGCGTAGGAAGCTCCATGATGCTTCGTTTATTTACCCAGCAGATCCTTGAATCCGAAAAGATTGAAGCAACAGTAGATGCTTCGGATATCGGTTCTGTAAGCCCTGATTTTTATGATATTCTGATCACGACTTCGGATTTTGCCGATGTTTTAAGAGATTCCAAGGCCCACATAATCCGGATCGACAATATGATGGATAAGCAGTATTTAAAAGAGCAGCTTCTTGAAGCAATAAACAAGAGATAAGGGGCAGGCTGACGGCAGCCTCAGAAGGGAGAGAAAAATGGGAGTAGTAATGTATTTGATTAATAATGTTTTCAGCCAGGCTGTTTTCATTATAGGAATCGTTGTGATCGCCGGTATGGTGGCTCAGAAGAAAACCTGGGACCAGATCCTTCCCAGTGTGATCAAGACCATGATCGGCTTTACCATGATCAACGTAGGAGGGCAGACTCTTGGTATGTCCCTGCTGCCTTTGCAGGGAATGATCTCCAAAATATTCCGTATGCCGGCTGTATCTGTGGATATCGGAGCAGCCCAAAGCGAAAGTCTTTCCGGGATCGGCACGGAAATGGCGCTGATCTTTGCACTGGGCTTTCTTGTAAATCTTTTGCTTGCAAGATTTACGCGTTTTAAATATGTACATTTGTCGGCTCACGTATCCTTCTTTTATGCAGGATTAATTGCGGCATTGTTAAAATTCGGAACAAACCTGGCTTTCATGCCATTGGTGATAACTGGTTCTCTTTTATTAGGCTTTTATATGACCTTTTCCTGCGCCTATGTGGCGGTGTTTATGAAAGAAGTAAAAGGAGGAGAGGGATTCACCCTTGCCCATTCCAGTTCCTTTGGAATACTGGTTTCCTCTTTGCTTGCGAAAACCTTCGGAAATAAGGAAAATGATCTTGAAAATATAAATGTTCCAAAGAAGCTTAATTTCTTAAGGGAGATGACCATTTCTCTGACCATTGTAATGACGATTCTCTTTTTGATCTTAAGCATTATTTCCGGACCGGCCTGGGTGCGTGAAAACATAACAGGCGGACAGGATATCGTTGTGTTCAGCTTTTTAAGGGGATTGTCCTTTGGTATGTGGATCACGGTTATTATAACAGGTGTAAGAATGATGCTTTCTGAGATCATTTCCGCATTCCATGGCATTGCCAATAAGATCATACCCAACTCCGTACCTGGGCTGGATATCCCTCTGCTTTTCCCAAATTATCCCAATTCCGTGATACTGGGCTTTTTAAGCAGCTTGATTGCCGGACTGATTGGTATGATGATCCTGGGATTTGTGAATTATCCGGTTGTAGTATTTCCGGCCCTGATCCCCACCTTTTTCACCGGAGCAGTAACAGCTATTTTCGGAAATGCTCACGGCGGGCGCAGGGGCGCCATCATCGGCTCCTTTGTAAACGGACTCATCCTGATTTTCGGACAGGCCCTGCTTCTTCCAATGATCGGGACCTATGCGCCTATTATGCGTATTTTAAGCGAGACGGATTATTCCTTCTACGGTCCCATTTTAGGCTGGATCCTCAAGCTGTTTGGAGGCGTCTGATGAAGAATCTGGTGTTTTACCTTACGCTGCATTATCCGGATAAGGAAACCTTTTTCCGGATTCTGGAGTTATTGGATAAGGAAAAAGCCGGTTACGTTGAAATCGGTATCCCTGTCTCCGATCCTTACGTAGATGGAGGGGTGATCCGGCAGACCCACGAGGAGGTTTTGGAGAAGGGCTTAACAAAAGGGGAGATGATACATACCCTGGAGGAGATCCGCAGGCGTTTTGCCTTTAAAGTGGTATTAATGACTTATAAGGAAGGCGTTGAGCATTTTTGCCTTTCCCATGTACCGAAGAATCTATACGATGGTTTCATATGTGTTGATGAGGAATATCAACCAGGGTCCTTCCACAATCAGATCGCTGTTTTAGGTCAGTCTCTTGACCGTGAGGGCATAGCAAGGGCTTTGAAGCATAATGAACTGTTTGCCTATGTTGTTTCAGGGGAAGGAAAGACAGGTTCCTTTCAGAAACTTCCTGAGGAATATGTGGAAGTTGTAAAGATAGTGAAATCAGTTTCAAAAATACCGGCTTACGTAGGCTTTGGCATAAAAACTGCCGGGGATGTAAGTGAAGTGATGAAACATGGTGCTGACGGCGCCATAATAGGCACTGAATTTATAAGGCAATACCAGCATGGAGGCATGAAGGCTTTAAATGCTTATCTGGAAGAGCTAAAGAAAGTGGCTGCATAAGCTGGTTTCCCGGTCTGCTTCCATGACAAGGGGAGTGTTATAATAGAAGCAGAGAAAAAATTTGAACAAGGCCGCTGTTTTCCTGACCATTATTCAGGAGAACAGCGGCTTTCTATATTTCTCCTGACTTTTGATTGACATTTATTACGAAGAGAAATATATTATTGATATAGTATAGTACGAAAATCGTAATAAAAGGAGCGGCCGCATGAAGGACCAGATAACCGAGGAAGAAATAAAGGGCATAGACAAGGTTTGGCATGAGCTTATCTTTTCCATGCAAAAGACAAATGAAGAGCTATGGAAGGATCAACTGGAGGGCGTGTCAACCATTGAGATCAGCATACTCAGCATCATTGAACGGAATCCTGATGTCATCCTGAAGGAGATTGCAGAAATATTGGGCATACCGGGAAGTACGCTCACCAGCGCTGTTGACCGATTGGAAAAGCGGGGCCTGCTGATACGGATAATCAGCAAAAGGGACCGGCGGTCATTTGGACTGGAACTGACGGAAGAGGGCAGAGAGGTCCAGCGGGAACACCGGGGGAGAGAGAAGGTCTTATGGGAAAAAGTATTGGGATCTTATGAAACCTCTGCTGAGCGCAGGGATCTGGTCCGCCTTCTGGAGATTTTAGCAAAGAATGTAAACAGGACTGGAAGGGAGGTCAACAAGGATGGAGAATAAAACAACGGTGATAACAGGTGCAACCAGCGGTATCGGAGCGGCTTATGCCCATAAGTTCGGGGAACTGGGATATGATCTTGTCATAACGGGGAGACGGAAGGAAACAATCGAGAGCGTTGCGGCCGGGATCAGGGAAAAATACTATGTAAGAGTAGAGGTGATCCTGTCGGAGCTTTCTGAGGCGGAAGGCGTTAGCAAGGTCATGGAATCCATAAAAGGAAAGAAGATAGAGATTCTTGTCAATAATGCCGGATTTGGAGCAACCGGACTTTATCAGCGGTCTGATCCGGCAGTGATGGAGGCTCTTGCAAACGTAAATGTGGCGGCTCCGATGAAACTGATCCATACAGTATTGCCGGGAATGGTGGAACGAGGCAGCGGAACCATCATCAATATATCCTCTGAAGGTGTTTTTATGATCGTACCTGGTAATGCCATTTATTCCGGAGTTAAGGCTTTTTTAAAGACTTTCACAGAAGGACTGCATATGGATCTTATGGGAACAGGGGTAAAGGTGATGGCTGTCTGCCCAGGATTAACGCATACGGATTTTCATGAGAAGATGGGAATGGAAAAAGGGCGGCAGGTGGACAGAGGTCCGGTCAAATGGATGTCACCGGAAGAAGTGGTGAATCTTTCGTTAAAGGATTTAGAGAAGGGGAGAGTCATCAGCATTCCGGGATTACATACTAGGATGCTCACCCGCTTTTTAGGTCTGATCCCAAGGAAAAGCTATTATAAATTTATGTATGGGTTCAGCCAGAAGAATTTTAAAAGAAAAACGGATCAGGTCAAAAAATAGTTGACAATAAGTGAATGATCATTTATTATAGAGACATAGAGGTGATGGCATGAGAAAAAAAGACGACGAAAAGGTGAGAAGCATTAAAGAAGCAGTAATCAAGCTGATCCTGCAGGAGGGCTTCCATGGCACTTCTGTCTCTAAAATCGCAAAGATGGCAGGGGTTTCGCCGGCTACGGTTTATATCTACTTTGAGAACAAAGAAGATATGCTGCACGATATTTACCTGGAATACTCGGAAGAAATCTATGATTATATATTAGACAGCGTAAGACGGGATATGGAGGGACGGCAGCAGATCGAGGTGCTCATCCGAAGCTACTATAACTATATATTGGAGAACCAGGAAATCTTCAGCTTTGTGGAGCAATTTTCCAATTGCCCTTCATTAGCCAATAACTGCTCCGGGAAAAAGGGCATTTGTAATATTTACAGCCTGATGTCGGAGATGAAGAGGAGCAACCTCATAAAGAATTACAAAGAAGATAATCTGCTGGCTATTATTTTTCAGCCGGTAAAAGCGATTGCCGTTGATAATCGCAAGAACGAAGCACAAAAAGAGGATTTGCTGCAGGAGATGATCCAGATCATACAGAATGCGATACTGCGGTAAATTTATAAGCGGGATTATTTTGTGAAACCATTCTACAAAAGAATCTCGCAAAAAAAGATACTATATTAAATGAACATTCACTTAAGGACTACGCACAGAAAGGATAAAACTATGATAAATAATTATAATGATCACATAGGAATCGTTTTCCCAATATCCAATAAGGTTTTATTGCCGGACGTCCTGACCACGGTTCGTTTGGAAGCGCTTGGCGAAGCACAGATGAAATATTTAGAAGACGAAGATGCTGTAAAAATAGCTTTGCCCCAGAAACAGAATTTTGGTAAAAACCCGAAGAAGGAAGAGGATTTTTACAGAACAGGTGTGATCTTTGAGGTCACGGGGCTGGATCAGTCGGAAAAGGGAATTCTGCTTTCCGTCAAGTTTAAAGACCGGGTCAATATAAAAGAGCTGCAGATAGAGAACGGCATCATATATGCCCAATATGAGCTCAGTCCTGATCATGAGGATCTAAATGAAAAGAGCCGGGAAGAAATGCTCGGTTACATCAAGAACGTTACCAGCGAGATAAGCGCCAAATTTTCAGGGGGAGAGCAGTACCAGAGAGTTGTCAATGAGTTTACGGACTTAAATTCCATTATTGTATATTTGTCTCAGTTTCTTCAGATACCAAATGAGGAAAAATACGAATTGCTGGAAATGCAGTCCTTAAAAGACAGAAGCCTCCGTTTTCTGGATTATTTGCTGAAGCAAAAGGAAATGATAGAATTGCAGATGCAGATTTCCGAGAAATTCTCTGAGAAAGCCAATAAGTATTACAGGGAGTCCGTGCTCAGGGAACAGTTAAAGGCCATTCAGGAAGAGCTGAATGAAGGCAAAGAGGAAACCGGGAAAAAGGAAACGGATTATTTAAGCAGGATCGAAGAGGCAGGAATGCCGCCTGAGATAAAAGAAGCTGCTCTTGAAGAACTGGAAAAACTGGAAGATCAGGGGCCTAACAAACTGGATTACAATGTGATCCGCAATTATCTGGATCTCCTGGTTCAGCTCCCCTGGAAAAAGGAGGAAGAAAAGGACATTGATCTTGATGAGGCAAGAAGGATTCTGGATGAACAGCATTACGGGCTTAAGAAGGTAAAGGACAGGATCATTCAGCATCTGGCGGTCATGCAGTTAAACAAAGATAAAAAAGGTTCCATTCTGCTCCTTGTGGGCCCGCCTGGAACCGGCAAAACAAGCCTTGGAAAAAGCATTGCAGAAGCCCTTGGCAGAAAGTATATCCGTTTAAGTCTGGGCGGTATCCGGGATGAATCAGAGATCAGAGGCCACAGGAGGACCTATGTGGGAGCCATGCCGGGAAGGATCATTCAAAACATCCGGAAGGCGGGAAAGACCAATCCTGTTATGGTGCTTGATGAAGTGGATAAGATTATGTCCGGCGGCTTCAGCGGAGATCCTGCCAGCGCTCTTTTGGAAGTTCTGGATCCGGAACAGAACAACAGCTTTACGGATCATTATCTGGATCTTCCTTATGATTTATCTGATGTCTTCTTTGTGGCAACAGCCAATTCCTTAGAAAGCATCCCAGGCCCGCTGTTAGACAGAATGGAGGTCATCCAGATATCCAGCTATACCATGGATGAAAAATTCCATATTGGAAAGAATCATCTGATTCCGGCAGTTTTAAAAGAGCACGGGTTAAATCCGGAGCAGCTGGTGATGGAAGATGAGGTATTGCAGAAGATCATCAGCGACTATACGCTGGAAGCCGGAGTCCGGGGGCTGAAAAAGCAGTTGTCCGGCCTGGCCAGAATCACAACAGAAAAGATCGTATCAAAGAAAGTGGAGCTGCCTTTTGAAATCAAGGCAGAAGATTTGGAGGAATTCCTTGGAAGGCAGGTTTCCCGCCATGACAAGGCTCAGCCGGACAATCCTCCGGGAGTTGTCACAGGGCTGGCCTGGACTCCGGTAGGAGGAGAGATCCTCTTCATAGAAGCAACCGATATGCCGGGAAGCGGAGCGGTGACATTGACCGGAAAGCTGGGAGATGTGATGAAGGAATCAGCTAAGATTTCTTTAAGTCTGTTAAAGTCCAGACTGCCTTTAAATGCTTTTAATTTTAAAGAGAGAGACCTTCATATTCACGTTCCCTCAGGAGCGGTTCCAAAGGATGGCCCGTCAGCCGGTATAGCATTATTTACTGCCCTGGCCTCTCTGGTAACGGGCAATAAGGTGGACTCCAGGCTTGCCATGACAGGAGAAATCACCCTGCGGGGAGCGGTTCTTCCCATCGGAGGTTTAAAAGAAAAGCTTCTGGGTGCCCAAAGGGCGGGAATAACCAGGGTTTTGATTCCAAAAGATAATGTAAGTGATTTAAAGGATGTACCGGAAGAAGTGAAGAATCAGCTTACCATTATACCGGTAGAAACTGTAGAGGATGTGTTAAAAGAGTCTTTGGGGATTTTCCTTCCAAGAATTGAACACGTATTTCTCCAAAAGGGAGGGAACGGCTTATTTTCCGAAGGATCCATCACACCACACAAAAATATGGAAAGAAAAGAGGTAATTTAAATGAAACTTTCAGTAACAAAGGATACTTTAATTGGTGAGGTTTTACAAGCGGATCAAACCACTGCTCCCTTCTTCTTTGAAATGGGAATGCATTGCCTGGGCTGCCCGGCATCTGCGGGAGAAACCCTGGAAGAGGCCTGCATGGTACATGGCGTTCCGGTAGAGACGCTGCTTGATAAGTTAAACGCCCATATGTCAGAGTAATGCCTGCAGCTATGAGGTTATGCCCGGTGAAGCGGGGCACGCTGTGAGCAGGCAGCAAAGCGGATTGGGAATATCCGATTGTCAAAGGGAAGGTGTCTTCAGATGAAGATGCCTTCCCTTTTTTGATGCAATTATGATTTCTCATTCAGAACCTCTTCCAAGAAGCGCCTCCGCCATGGCATCATAGCCATAAATTGATGATACGTATTTTAATCCATCAACGATTTCAATCTTGGAAAAACCGCATTCTTCAAGAAATTTGGAATTTTTTTGATTTAAGTGCTCATAAAACATGAGTGCCATTTTGTAATGCTCCATATCCTGTGAATCCAGATCATCCAATAATTGATTTTCTGCTTCATTGATCTTCCCATCCTCAATGAGATCCAAAAGTTCACCGTATGCTGATCCTGTTTCCTGATTCCTAAAATTCAATTCATCGTTTTTTCCTAAATCAATGTGAAAAACCAGTTTTAGCAAAGTCATTACCATTTCATGAATCACCCGCATGATATAATCTTCTTCCAGCATAAAAATCTCCTTTTTCAACCATAGTAATAAAAAACCTGAATACATTTTATTAAAAGATAATTTACCATAAATCTTAAAAAAAGTAAAACAGTTATTTAGGGGCTGCAGCCGTCAGGGTAAGAACCGCTGCTATTGAAGCAAAAGTCAAAATATGGTAAGCTGTTTCTTAAAATGCTGAAAAAACATAAGATAAAGTATAAGCTTTGGGAGGCTGCAGATGATAGAAACAGAACTGGCAAAAAAATTCATTGAACAGGTTACACAATATACAGAATACAATATCAACATCATGAATGAGCAGGGGGTCATTATTGCCAGCAGGGATCCGAAACGGGTGGGCTCCTTTCATGAAGTAGCCTATTATATTGTGACCGGAAGCGAAGACATGGTGGTCACCTCTACGGAGGAGGATTATCCCGGTGTAAAGCCTGGGATCAATATGGTCATTAATATTGACGGCAGAAGGGAGGGAGTGGTAGGGATCACCGGTGATCCGGGAGAGATAAAACCCGTTGCCCTGATCACCAAAATGGCCATTGAAGCCATGCTGAAATACGAGAAGCAGCAGGAAGAGCTGAGGCGAAGGAGAAACCGGAAGGAGCATTTTACAAACCTTCTGATCCATGTGGAATATCCGGATCCGGGAGAGCTTCGGAACGTTGCAAAGCAGCTCAATTATTCGGAAAACATCATCAGGATCCCCATCCTGTGCCGGCTTAATGACATCAGGCCGGAGCCGTTTCTTGACATGATCAAAAAGAGTCCAAGGCACGGGACGGAGGATATCAGCATTATCCTGGACAGCAGTCATATCCTTGTATTTAAAACCATGCCGGAGCAGACACGTAAGGTATTTGCAGATTACAAATACATTATTGCGGAATATTTAAGCACAGCTTTAAAATGGCTTCGGGAACAGGAGAAGAATTGTAAATTTTACATCGGTTCCTTTCAGGAGAACTTTACCCAGTATTACAATGCTTACCGGCACTGCAAATGGCTGGAGGAAAATGTGGATACCGATTCTGCGGCCTTTTTTTATGATCATACGGGAAATTATGTCCGTTCCATTGTGCCGGTAAATGAGCTGCAATGGATGTTCAATGTTTATGAAAAAGAGCTGAGCGATGAATTTAAAAAGACATTTATGGAAATTGCCGGGGTTCTCATAAAGACAAATTATAATCTGGTGACAGCGTCAAAGGAACTTTTTGTGCATAAGAACACGCTTTTGTACCGTTATAATAAGGTGAAAGATATTTTTAACATCAATCCCCTGGAGTCTTCGGCAGACCGTTTTTTCATGGAAGCTTTTTATACTTTTTTAAGAAAAGAACATTAGTTTTGTATCGGCGATACAAAAATCAATGGTCATATTGATACTCACGGTTGTAGAAGTATTGAATCAATGGTGTTATGATACACCTATGAAACAGCAGAAACTATTGCAAATGTTAAAAAGGGGGTCATTTTATGACAGGTTTACCATTAATTTTTGTTTTTGTGCTGGCAATCATCCTGATGATCGTTGCCATTTCCAAGTTTAAGATCCACCCGTTCATTGCCATCATGAGTATTTCCCTGCTTCTGGGGCTCATTGCAGGGATACCGCTGGTTGATAAGACATTAGAGGACGGAACTAAGGTAAGCGGCCTTGCAAATGTAATCGGAGCCGGCTTTTCCGGCACATTCTCCAGCATCGGTATCGTTATCATCCTTGGTGCACTGATCGGAACCATATTGGAGAAAACAGGCGCAGCCCTTAAGCTGGCCGATATGGTGATCCGCCTTGTTGGGAAAAACAATCCGGTCCTTGCAATGGAGATGATGGGCTGGGTAGTATCCATCCCGGTATTCTGCGATTCCGGGTTCGTAATTTTAAATCCCATCCGTAAAGCCCTGGTAAACAGGACTGCCGCGTCATCCGTAGCCATGACAGTGGGACTTTCTTCAGGACTCTACATTTCCCACGTGTTTATTCCGCCCACACCAGGTCCCATTGCAGCAGCTTCTACCCTTGGCATTGGGGAAAACCTTCTTCTTGTTATGGGAATGGGCGCCTTATGTTCCATCTTCCCTCTGATTGCCGGATTTTTCTACGCAAAATACATCGGAGGAAAGGTACGGTCTGACGATGAAGCGGATATGGGTGAGGTCGAAAAAACCTATGAGGAGCTTGTAGCCGAATTCGGCAAACTTCCCAGCGGCTTAAACGCCCTTGCTCCAATCATTGTCCCAATCCTTCTTATGGCTCTTTCATCTGTTGCAGCCATGGCGAACATGGGAGGTTTTGGAGCTGATGTCATTAAATTTTTAGGAACTCCTATTATAGCTCTGGCAGTAGGTACCTTATGCGGTATTCTTCAGCTGAAAGGAGCTGGTAAGATGGAGGAATTTTATGAAATTACCAATGATACGCTAAAGACAGTTGGGCCGATCTTGTTTGTAACGGCTGCCGGCGGCGTGCTGGGCAAGGTGATTTCCTCCACTGATATGGTGAATTATATTAAGGATCATGCTTCTGTATTAAGCACCATGGGAATTTTCTTCCCATTCTTTTTGGCAGCGATCTTAAAGAGTGCCCAGGGTTCCTCTACCGTGGCTTTGACCACGACAGCAGGCATAGTGGCTCCTCTGCTTCCAATGCTGGGTTTAGAAAGCCCTGTCAGGGTGACTCTGGCCTGTATGGCTATCGGCGCCGGCGCTATGACAGTCTCCCATGCAAATGATTCGTATTTCTGGGTGGTAACGAATTTTGGAGCCATGACTCCGGAAAAAGGGTATAAAACCCAAACAATGGCAACGTTGATTTTAGGGATTGCAGGAATTCTGGAAATCTTTATCCTGTCTTTGATCCTGCATTAATGAGAAAAGAGAATGAAAATTCACTGGTAAAAGGGGGACTTTGAATATGAAATTACTGTTTGCATCCGACTCGTTTAAGGGGACTCTCTCCAGTGAACAGACCATAGAACTGCTTAAAAAGGCTGCAGCGGAAGTGTTCGGCAAGGTGGAATGCACCGGAATCCCTGTAGCCGACGGGGGAGAAGGAACCACGGATGCGGTGATTGCAGCCATTCAGGGAGAAAAGATCCCGGTCACCGTCTGCGGACCGCTTTTAGAGCCTGTAAACGCTTATTATGGAAAGCTGGATGAGAAACGGGCAGTCCTTGAAATGGCGGCGGCTTCCGGGCTTCCTTTGCTCCCGAGAAATTTAAGGGACCCAAGGAACACCACAACCTATGGGACCGGAGAACTGATAAAAGATGCTTTGGACCGGGGATTTACGGACATTTCCATTGCAATCGGCGGTTCCGCCACCAATGACGGCGGAATGGGCTGCATGAGGGCTTTGGGAGTAAAATTCCTGGATTTAGAAGGAAGAGAACTGGAAGGAACGGGAAAGGACTTAGAGCATGTGGCTCATATCGATATTTCCGGCCTCCATCCCAGGGCTCATCAGGTGAAGCTGACCACCATGTGTGACGTCAATAATCCCTTATGCGGAAAGGACGGGGCCACCTATACCTTTGGAAAGCAGAAGGGAGGTTCTCCCCAGGTTCTCGATGAGCTGGAGAGGGGAATGGAAAATTACCGGAATGTGATCCTGCGGGAATTTGGAATTGATCCGGATCAGATGCCTGGTTCCGGGGCAGCAGGGGGTCTGGGAGCAGCTCTTCTGGTGTTTCTCCATGCAGAGTTAAAATCAGGGATAGAAACGGTCCTTGATCTGATCGATTTTGATTCCCGTTTAGAAGATGTATCCCTGGTTGTGACAGGAGAGGGCCGGACAGACTGGCAGTCCTGTTTTGGAAAGGTGATGCAGGGTATTGGAATGAGATGCAAAAGAAAGAACATTCCGGCTGTTGCTCTGGTAGGAGCAATGGGAGAAGGAGCGGAGAAGATCTGTGACTTTGGGATCTGCTCCATTATGACAACGGTCAACGGGGTCATGGAGCTGGAAAATGCCCTGGAAAATGCAGAAGATTTGTATTATGGCGGGGCCCTTCGGATGTTCCGTTTTATTAAAACAGGAATGGCAATACAGGAAAAGGCTGCGGGAGTTTAAAACCCCGCAGCCTTTTAGCTGTTTTGCAGGAGATGAGACTCCTGGAGCATCAATACTTATGATCAGCTTCTTCCTGAACAGGAGCCTCATATGCAGCCGGCGGCTGGCTGGCGGCGGAAGGCATATCCATCAGCTGAAATTTTCCTACAAGGGCCTTTAAATGAAAGGCCTGGGCGGACAGCTCCTCCGAGGTTGCCGCACTTTCCTCCGATGTTGCGGAGGTGGTCTGTACAACGGCTGATATCTGGTCAATGCCGGTGGTGATCTGGGTCAGGGCATCAGACTGGGCGGCCGAGGCTTCCGCGATTTCTGCAACTCTCACGGAAGAAATATTTGATTTTTCCACCACGAGCCGCAGCGCCTCTGCTGTTTCGCCTGCGATTTTTGTTCCCTTTCCAATGGCTGAGATGGCATTTTCAATGAGAACGGTGGTGTTCTGGGCAGCTTCCGCAGATTTGCCAGCCAGATTGCGGACTTCATCAGCTACGACTGCAAAGCCCTTTCCGGCGGAACCGGCTCTTGCAGCTTCTACTGCCGCATTCAGGGCCAGGATATTGGTCTGGAATGCAATGTCGTCTATGGTTTTTATGATCTTGCTGATTTCCCCGGAGGTGTCTGCGATCTCATTCATTGCCAGAATCATGTCTTTCATCTTCTGGTCACTTGTCAGCATGCCTTCGCACGCTTCCATGGACAAGGTATTTGCTTCCAAAGCATTGGCTGCGTTTTCCTTCACCCTCTCCGTAACTTCAGTAATAGCTGAGGACAGCTCTTCAATGGAAGAGGCCTGCTCGGCTGCTCCCTGACTGAGAGACTGGGAAGCATCGGATACCTGGGAAGCGCCGATGGAAACCTGGCCCGAGGCCTGGTCGATGTCTGAAAGGGTTCCGCTTAAGGTAAGGCGGATATTCCTCATGGCATCCAGGATATACCGGTATGCGCCTGTGTACCGTTCGTCGCTTTTGGTCATTGCTTTAAAGTTGCCTCTGCTCATTTCTCCCAGAACATCACTGATATCCTGAATGATAAAATTTAAGTTTTCTGCCATGTCCATAAAGGTTTTTGACAAAATCCCGATTTCATCTCCGGATTTAACTTCCATCTGGATATCCAGATCACCGGATGCAATGCTGGCAGCAGAGGAAACAACGCCGTCAATAGGACGGAGGGTCTTTTTTAAGAAAGTCATGACAACCACATTAATAAAGATCAGGGCAAGGACTGCAAGAAGGATCATCAATGCGATGATTTCCGTCACATCCTTGGTGAGATCCTTCCTTTCCAGACTGCTGGAAGCCCACCAGGTTTGTGAGCCGCAGGTAATGGGGTAATAATGTCTGGTTTCTATGGTGCCGTCGGATCTTTTTGTATCTATATGGAAATCTGTTTTTTCCTGCTGTAAGGCCTTGATTTTTTCATACTCTGAAGCAGGGATCATCTCTGCCAGATTTTTCCCGATGTTGTCGCTGGATTTGCTGTCAAAGGCGACGGTGTTTCCTTCCGTGTAAATATTAACGTACATGGTAGGATATTTGGCGTCTGAAGTTTTTATCTTGGAAAAGTTTGATACATTAATATCCGCCAGAATCACTCCGATCACCTCATCCCCCTTCATAATAGGGTAGGTAATGGTACTCATCATAACGCCTTCGTAGGTATATGGATCGGTAATATAGGAAGCCTTTGTTTCCCTGGCAACACGGTAATAATCCTGTGAGGAATACTCGCTGTATGCACCAAGAGATACAGCCGTTTTATTTTCGGCAGCCGTCTTGTCCACATAGAGGGAATAATCCTTTACAGCAGGATCGAATTTGCCAGGTTCAAAAAATGCACCGATCCCGTAGATATCGGGATTATTGCCCACGGTAGACCAGGCGGAATTTAAGATATAGTTTTCGATTGCATAATTGATTTCCTTTAGTTGTGCATTGTATAACTTGCTCTTCCGGTCCGTGCTTTTCCAATCGCCCATGGCCTCCCTGTCGTTATATGCACGGTTTAAGTAATCCTGTAAATTCCTGGCAGTTCCGGAAGCATCATTGATTACGGCCTGTACCATAAGGCCGTTCTGTGCGGATATCCCGGAAAATTCCCCGTTAATTGCTTTTGAAACTGCTATGCCCGCCTGTACCGCGGAGATTGCAATCAGCAATGTCAGGCTTGCTGCCAGTATCATTCCCGTAGTAATGGAAGTTTTTGCAGCAAGTTTTAAATTGCTGAACTTCAGCTTTTTCATGTTCTTCATATTGCATTATACTCCCTTTGATTTTATAATCAGTAAAATATGAACCCCCGGCGCAGAAGTTGGAAAATTTTACCAGCGTGCGGGTCAAAAAATATACTGCATGGTATGCAGTAAGGTTTTATGCCGGTAAGAGTGAGAAACCTCCTTTCTTTTTTAAGACTGGTTTGAGTCATTTTTCTGCCCCTGTATAACGTTTATATCTTCGACATGAATTGACAAAAAATAATAGGATACTCTTATTATTTTTTAAAGAATTGCAGCAATTATGAAAATCAGGCAAGAGAAAAATCCTGCCAAAGAAGCGGCCGGCACCAGTCCCTGGGTCTCCCTATGCCGGATCTAAGCTTCCCGGTATTCCCGGCAGGATATACCCGGAACGTGAAACAAGTTATGAAAGCATGGAGGGATTGGTGCGGCGTTTCCTATACTACATATAAAATCGTCATTTCTTTCAGCTTTTCTTCGATCTGCTGCCTTAAAAACAGTTCTCCGTCTTTTCTTATATCATCCCTGTAACAGTATTTTCCTTTTCCCCGTCCGGTCATTAGCTCTTTGTTGTAAAGGAGGTCGGCCTGAGGGAATGCCTCCGTATTGATGGCGTTTTGAACGAAGCTGTAGGTCATGAAGATGATTTCAATGAGAGCCTGTTTTTTCACCTTTTGGGAAAGCCTGTCTGAAAGGGTGGTGATCAGCTGGGAATAAAGGTCTTTCCAGTCTTCGGTGATGATGATGGGAGCGATTAAAAGTCCCACCCGGTATCCGGCATCACACATACTGTTTAAGGCAGTAATTCTGGCATTTAAGTTGGAAGTGCCCGGTTCAAAACGGGTGATGATGGACTGGGGGTTGACACTCATCCGCATGATGACCCGGCCGCCGTGATTGATTCCCAGAAGAGGCTCAACTTGATTGAATTTCGTGGGAAATGTGAGAAATCCATATTTGCTCCTGCTGAAATTCTCAATGGTCCATGCCAGGTTCCCGGTTATGGTATTTTCAAGAACAAGATCACTGTTGCTTCCGATCTCGTAGGTATAATCCTTTTCAAAACGGGCTCCGTGATCCATGATTTTTTTCAGCATCTTTTCCCGGTTTACAAACAGCCTTAAATAGGCGCATTTATTATAGTTGCATACCAGATAGCAGTAGTGGCACATGGCGGTGCACCCGGATGAGGTATAAGGAACGAGAAAATCCGATACCTTGTGATTGGGGACATAGTTGTGTGTTTTGCGGATGCCGATAATGAGATGCCGCTTCATGGCGGAAAAATCTTTGTTGGGGCGGGTGCGCAGTTCGTCTATTTTGTTGTGGCTTTCAATGGGAATCCATGGAAGATCGCTGTATTTTTCTTTTAAATAGCGGCCCAGCTCATATTCAAGGGATTCAGGTTCGTAATAAATTTTATCTGGAAACATGGAATACCTCCTATGAAGGGTAGTATATGTGAAAAACCATGAGGTAAACATTTTTAAAAAATTTTGTTGTAATTACAACAGACAGAATCCCACGGTCATAGTATGATGGCTCCAGAAAGCAAATTGGAGGAGGGTATTAAAAATGATTCGTAGAATTATTCAGATAGATAAAGAAACTTGTAATGGATGCGGTCTTTGTGCAGCAGCATGCCATGAGGGGGCAATCGGAATGGTCAATGGAAAAGCAGAGCTTCTCAGAGACGACTACTGCGATGGATTAGGGGATTGTCTTCCCACATGTCCGACTGGAGCCATCACATTCGTAGAGCGTGAGGCTGACGCTTATGATGAAGAGGCAGTGGAACAGAATAAGAAGAAGGCCAGAGCAAAAGGACACGTTGCCCTTGGCGGCTGTCCGGGAAGCCGGGTCATGGAAATTGAACGTATGGCCGAAACAAAAAAGACAGCTGAAGCGCCTGTTAAGTCCCAGTTAAGACAGTGGCCGGTACAGATCAAGCTGGTTCCTGTGAAGGCACCTTATTTTGACCAGGCAGATTTACTCATCGCAGCGGACTGCAGCGCCTATGCTTACGGAGATTTCCATGGGAAATTCCTGCAGGGAAAGATCGTTCTAGTAGGATGTCCAAAGCTGGATCAGGTAGACTACAGTGAAAAGCTGACGGAAATCATTAAGAGCAACGCCATACAAAGCATTACGGTAGTCCGGATGGAGGTACCGTGCTGCGGCGGATTGGAACATGCGGCTTTAAGAGCCCTTGAGGACAGCGGAAAAGAAATTCCATGTGAGGTTGTTACTATCTCTGTGGATGGGAACATTTTATGAATAAAACAACGGAATCCGGCAGATGATCATGCCGGATTCCGCTGTTTTATTATGGAAAATCACATCCTGTAATTCGGAAAACATTTATAAATGATTATCCTTGGTGGAAGTTTTCTTTTAATGTGAACCGGTTCTTTTTATAAGTTAAGATGCCTTCCTCCTGTAATTTGCTCAGCTCATTGGACAGGGCGCTGCGGTCAATGGACAGGTAATCCGCCAGCTGCTGCCTGTTAAAGGGGATATCAAAGGTGGAGGAATTGCTTTTTAAGGATTCGGCGGAAAGGTAGGAGAGGAGCTTTTCCCGGATGGTCTTTTTGGACATGTGCTGCATTTTTTTTGTGAGAACCATGTTCCTTCTTGCAATGGAGGATAAAAAGTTTTGTATCAGCCGTGTGTGGAAGGTACAGGAAGAGGTGCACACGTGCAGGATCTTGTTAAAGTCCAGAAACAGCACATCACATTCGGAATCTGAGATGACGCTCATTTCAATGGGGAGAGTGGGGATGCAGGCATAGGTTTCCGCAAATATGGTGCCGGGCAGAACCTCGGAAATAATGGTCCGTTTCCCCCAGAAATCTTCCTGTATAATGAGTGCGGTCCCAGAGAGCATCATTCCAACAGAACGGATATAGTCTCCGCTTCTTATGATGAACTCTTCTTTTTTATAATGCTTGAGCCGTGCCGACAGACATTTTAACATGGCGTTTATTTCCTCTGAGCTGACTCCGGAAAACAGGTTGGATTTTTTTAATACGGGCAGAAATTCCTCCATTTCCTCTCTCCTTTTAATTTATTTTTGTTTTGTTGTAATTACAACAGAAATGATGTAATTATTATATTATAATCTGCTTATAAAAGCAAGAGAAAAACAAGGAGGAAGTCAAATGTCAGAAAAACTCATTAAAAATATAAATCATGAAGAGATCGTAGTATTGGCTGATCTGGTTCACGCAGAAGAAGGCCAGATCGTCAGCAAAACCCTTGCACAGAATGAAGCTCTCAGCATTACGCTGTTTGCCTTTGATAAAGGGGAGGAGATCAGCACCCACGAATCCAACGGAGATGCCATGGTGACTGTTTTGGAAGGGACCGGAAAATTCACGGTAGATGGAAAGGAATATCTCTTAAATGCAGGAGAGACCCTTATCATGCCGGCTAAAAAGCCTCATGCAGTTTATGGGGAAGAACGGTTTAAGATGGCACTTGTGGTGGTATTTTAACCCGGCAAAAAGAAAACGGAAGAATAGAAAGGTTGAATAACAACATGGACAGTAAGATGTTTTGCTTTCAGTGTGAACAGACAGCAGGATGCAGCGGCTGCACGGGCAGCGCAGGAGTATGCGGCAAGTCGGCAAGTACCGCAAATTTACAGGATGAACTGACAGGCGCTCTTATTGGTCTTGCAAAGGCCTGCGGTCATAATCCCCGTTTGGAGACTACCACAAGAATCCTTGTGGAAGGGCTGTTTACCACCATTACAAACGTAAATTTTAATGATGAAGTTTTAATAAAGATGATCGAAAGGGTACGGGAAGAAAGGGAAAAGATCGTGCCGGACTGCAGCAAATGCACCTCTGTCTGCGGAAACACTTCAGAGTATGATATGAAGGAAATCTGGGATACAGACGAAGATATCCGTTCCTTAAAGTCCCTGATTTTATTCGGACTGCGGGGCGTTGCGGCTTATGCTTATCATGCCATGGTTCTGGGATACGAGGATGAGGCTGTCAATGAATTCTTTTATAAGGCCCTGTCCATTATCAGCTATGACCTGTCCATGGAGCAGCTGCTTCCGGTGGCCCTTGAAGTGGGAGAGATCAATTTAAAGTGCATGGAACTGCTGGATAAGGCAAACACCACAGCTTTTGGAACGCCGAAGCCAACCACCGTACCCCTTACCATTGAAAAAGGCCCCTTTATTGTCATTACAGGACATGATTTATATGATTTAAAGCAGCTCCTTGAGCAGACAAAGGAGAAAGGGATTAATATCTACACTCACGGAGAGATGCTCCCAGCCCATGGATATCCGGAATTAAAGAAGTACTCTCATTTAAAGGGGAATTTCGGAACCGCCTGGCAGAATCAGCAAAAAGAGTTTGATGAACTTCCTGCCCCAATCCTCTTTACCACAAACTGTCTGATGCCTGTAAAGAAAAGCTATGCAGACCGGGTATTTACAACAGAAGTGGTTTCCTATCCGGAGATGGTCCACATTGGAGAGGACAAAGACTTTGCCCCTGTCATTGAAAAGGCCCTGGAGCTTGGCGGATACGGGGAAGATCACGAAATGACGGGAATCAACGGCGGCAAGGAAGTCATGACAGGATTTTCCCATGGGACCGTACTGGGAGTTGCGGATCAGGTCATTGACGCAGTGAAGCAGGGAGCCATCAGCCACTTTTTCTTAGTGGGCGGCTGTGACGGCGCCAGGACAGGAAGAAATTATTATACCGAATTTGTAAAGCAGACACCAAAGGATTCCATTATCCTTACCCTGGCCTGCGGAAAATTCCGTTTTAATGATCTTGACCTTGGAACCATCGAAGGGCTTCCAAGAATCATGGATATGGGCCAGTGCAACGATGCATTCAGCGCTATTAAGGTGGCGGTGGCATTGGCAGAAGCCTTTGAATGCGGTGTCAATGAGCTTCCCTTGTCCATGGTATTGTCCTGGTATGAGCAGAAGGCTGTTTGTATTCTTCTTACCTTGCTGCATCTTGGAATCAAGAATATTTACCTGGGACCATCCTTACCTGCGTTCTTATCACCGAATGTATTAACATTCCTTGTTGAAAACTATGGAATATCATCCATCAGCACACCGGAAGAGGATTTAAAGAAAATTCTTGGATAATATAAATAATGAATCATAAATCAGGAGGAAAATTATATGATAACGAAAGAAATGTATATTGGCGAAATTTTAAGAAGCAACCCAGAAGCAGCGGAGATTTTAATGGGCTGCGGCATGCACTGTCTGGGCTGTCCTTCATCCCAGATGGAATCCCTGGAGGATGCGTGTATGGTTCACGGGCTTGATGCAGACGCAGTTCTGGACAAGCTGAATCAATAAAGAAGGAAAGAGGTACAGGATGAGCGCTTTTTTAGGACCAATCCACACATGGTTATACAATAAAATAAAATTCCAGGATGCAATGGTTGATGGGATCCTGGATCTGGCGGAAGAAAAGGGATACGGTAAAGAGCTTAGAAGCAAGACCGGAAGCAGATATGGTGTCCTTGAAAAGGGAAACTTAGAAGATATGATTGACACGGGCAATATCCATGGCTGGCTGCAGGAAAAGGTGAGCCTGGTGGAAAACCGGATGGCTTATGCGGTCACTGAGCTTTTAAATGAGGATCAGGAGAGACTGTCTGAATTGGTTTTTGCTGTCCGGGAATTTGGAAAGAGAAATTCTGCGGATAGAAATATGACAGTACGGAAAGCCTATGATTATCTGGAAAGCACTCTGTTAAACGGAATGCCCTGCGACAGGGTAAATGAGCTGGTTCAGGAAACAGAAGACAAGCTGGTATGGAAACAGACACAGGATATCCATGGCGCTTATTGGGCGATGATCCATGGAGACGTAGCACATTATTATGCCTTAAGAGAAGCTCTGATAGAAGGGATGTTTGAAGAAACCGGGATAGAATTCCACCAGATCGAGGATCAGGTATACGAATTGAGGAGACGCTTATGTATGGAATAGACATTTTAATGAAAGAGCATGAAAATATTCTGGCTTTTACCGGATTTTTAAGAAGCATCAGCGCCGACATCCTGGAAGGGAAGCCGGTGGATGCGCCTCTGCTGCGGGAATGCCTTGATTTTGCAAGGAATTACGCAGACAAGCATCATCACGGAAAGGAAGAAAAGATCCTGTTCCGGATCATGATGGAGAACATGGGACCTGTTGCGGAAAAGCTTATAAGAAACGGCATGCTTGTGGAACATGACTTGGGAAGACTGTACCTTTCTGAACTGGAAGCGGCCATTGATGAATACGAGAGAAATCCGGGAACAGAGCCGAAGTTGGATATTATCTCCAATGCGGTGGGCTACGGCGCATTATTAAAGCGCCATATTGAAAAAGAAGATGAGGCCGCTTATGCGTTTGCAGTACGTGCGCTGGCGCAGGATAAGTTAAAAGCTGTGGATGATGAGACGGAATCATTTGAAATTCAAGCAAAGGATCAGGGCGTACAGGACAAGTACGAATCCTGGATCCGCGAAAAAACAAGGTAACAAGGACGGGACGGCCTGAAGGGGAAACAGGCCGTCCCGGCTGCTGTTTGGACGATACAAAAGAAAGGCGTGTACAGGAATGGAATTGAAAAATTATATGGAGCAGCATGACCGGATCCGGGAAGAATTAGAGATCTTGAAAACGCTGTGCAAAAACAGGGACTTAGAACAAACGGCATCGGAAATCGCCTTACATATAAGCAGTCTTGCCGGAAAACTGAAAATACATTTATCCTCAGAGGATCAGTATCTTTACCCGGCCTTATTAAGATCCGCTGATTCAAAGCTGGTGAACCAGGCGGAAGAATATCAAAGGGAAATGGGGAATCTGCTTGCCCTGTTTACAGAATTTAAGGATAAATATAATACGAAAATTAAAATCCTTTCAGAAAGGGATAGTTTTTTCGGGGAAGTTGAAAAAATCATGAGAAGCATTGTAGCAAGAATGGAAAAAGAAGAAAGCGGTTTGTACCGGCTGGTAAAGTAAGGAAGAAAAGTCCCTGATCCTGGGGCTTTTCTTCTTTTAAGAGTAAAAATTAATTGCCCAAATAAACATTTCGAAGTATAATAATTTGAAGTGTATTTTATTCCTACTGAATAGATAGAAAAATAAAGAAAGAGGTAGAATCGATTGTTAAACCAGTTTTCAAGAACCCAGCTCTTATTGGGTGAAGATGCCATGGAAAAAATAATGGGTGCAAAGGTTGCTGTTTTTGGTATCGGCGGCGTCGGCGGATATGTGGTAGAGGCTTTGGTGAGAAGCGGGGTCCGTTCCTTTGTCCTTGTTGATGATGACAAAGTTTGCCTTACTAATTTAAACAGGCAGCTCATTGCCACCAGAAAAACGGTAGGCAAATATAAAGTGGAAGTAATGAAGGACAGGATATTGGAGATCAATCCCGACGCACAGGTGGAAATCCATCAATGTTTCTATTTGCCGGAAAATGCGGATGATTTTGATTTTAAGGAGTATGATTATGTGGTGGATGCGGTGGATACCGTAACCGCAAAGCTGGAGCTGATCATGCGCGCAAAAGAAGCAGGGGTGCCGGTCATCAGCTGCATGGGCGCAGGCAATAAACTGGATCCTACGAAGTTTTTAGTGGCTGACATTTATAAGACCACCATGTGTCCCCTTGCAAAGGTAATGCGGAGAGAGTTAAAGAAGAGGGGCGTAAAAAAGCTTAAGGTGGTTTACTCCACGGAAAAGCCCACGAGACCTTTGGAAGACATGTCCATCAGCTGCAGGACAAACTGTATCTGCCCGCCCGGAGCCAAGCATAAGTGTACGGAACGAAGAGATATTCCGGGAAGCGTTGCTTTTGTGCCTTCAGTGGCAGGGCTTATCATAGCCGGAGAAGTGATCAAGGACCTGGCACGGAAGGATTAGACGGAAATGAATGGAGTAAGAGGTGATCATATGTTTGATGGCGGTATGTCTCAGGAACAGGATCTGTCATTGGAACAAATGAAGCAAATGAGCCCGGAGGAGTATGTACTTATAGATGTGAGGGATCAGACGTCATACAACCATGGTTTTATACCGGGAGCCATAAATATTGAAAAAGAGGCATTATTAAACGGGGACAGCCCTCTTCCCAGGGATAAGAAGATCATCCTGTACTGCTTAAAAGGGATTATCAGTGAAGATGCGGCAAGAGACTTAAGGGAAAAGGGTTATGAAGCGTATAATCTCCGGGGCGGTTATGGGGAATGGCTGCTTCGTGCCATGGAAAAAGAGGATAAGTCAGACGACCGCCTTGAAAACATAGAAAAGAGCATCAGGAAAAAATTCCACAAGGAGCTGTTCAGCAGGTTTGCAAAGGCCATCAATGAGTATGAGCTGGTAAAGGAAAACGACAGGATTGCTGTCTGTATTTCAGGGGGCAAGGATTCCATGCTCATGGCTAAACTGTTTCAGGAGCTAAGACGTCACAACAAATTTCCTTTTGAGCTGGTTTTTCTTGTCATGGACCCGGGTTATAATGAAACCAACCGGCAGGTGATCGAAAACAATGCAAGGCTTCTGAATATTCCCATCACCGTATTTGAGACCCAGATCTTTGACGCGGTTTATGATGTGGAAAAGTCCCCATGCTACTTATGCGCCAGGATGAGGCGGGGATATTTGTACAATAAGGCAAAGGAGCTGGGGTGCAATAAGATCGCCCTGGGACATCATTATGACGACGTCATTGAGACCATTTTAATGGGGATGATGTACGGAGCGCAGATCCAGACCATGATGCCCAAGCTGCACAGCACCAACTTTGAAGGCATGGAGCTGATCCGCCCCATGTATCTTATACGGGAAGATGATATTAAAGGCTGGAGGGACTACAACGGCCTGCACTTTATCCAGTGTGCCTGCCGGTTTACCGATACCTGTACTACCTGCAGAACAGACGGCAGCACAGGCTCAAAGCGGGTGGAGATCAAGAACCTGATCAGACAGTTAAAGGAGATCAACCCATATATTGAAAGCAATATTTTTAAGAGCGTGGAAAATGTAAATTTAAATACCATAATCGCCTATAAGGAAAACGGAAAGGTACACCACTTCCTTGACGGTTATGATATGGACACATAATAACAGATCTGGAGGCTGTATTTTATGAAGATTTCAACAAAAGGCCGCTATGCGCTCAGGCTCATGATAGACTTAGCGGAACATAATCATGGGGAATATGTTTCTCTTATGGATATTGCAAAGAGGCAGGAAATATCGGAAAAATATCTGGAATCCATTGTTTCGGTTCTGAGTAAGAGCGGCCTGCTCATTTCCCTGAGGGGAAAGGGCGGCGGTTACAAGCTGGCGAGGAAACCGGAGGATTATACTGTCGGCACCATATTAAGGCTCACGGAAGGGCCTCTTGCTCCCGTTTCCTGTCTGGAAGGGGAAACCAATGACTGCAAAAGAGCCTCCCGTTGTCAGACTCTTGCCATGTGGGAAGGTTTAAATAAGCTGATCAATGATTATTTTGACGGAATAACCATAGCTGATTTAATGTCTAAAAGCGGCTATTCGGATGATTACATCATATAAAATGAAAATTGGTAAAACTGCACTGGCAAAAGGGCGGAGGACATCCTCCGCCGCTTTTTCATTTCCATCCAAAAGATTCCCAATTATTTCCACTGGAAAAATGGAAGCAAGAGTGTTATCATATGTTTGTAACATAAATGTAACATAAATGTAACAATTTCAAAGGAGGCAAATGAATTGAGAAAACTAACGGCACTTGGAATGATTACACTAACTTTAACGAGTATGATACCATTGACAGCAAATGCAGCAGTGGCAAGACCCTATAGTCAGTGCAACACCGGAAGAAACATTGTGACAGTGAGCAGGAATTGTAATTTAGATGATTTAAAGTCTAAGCTGCAGCAATACGGAGTTGACGGAAACAATGTGGACTGGTCTAAGCTTATCAATGGCAGCAATAATGGCAGTAACTGCAATAATGGAAATAACGGCAATACCGGAAATAATGGAAACAGCGGCAATACTGGAAATAACGGTAACAACGGCAATACCGGAAATAATGGAAATAATGGAAATACCGGAAACGATGGCAGCACCGGCAATGACACAACCACGCCGGATGATTCCACCTCCAATAAGTCTTATACCCAGCAGGTAGTTGACCTTGTAAATGCGGAGAGAGCAAAAGAAGGACTTTCCCCTCTGACCATTGATCCTAATGTAGAGAAGGCTGCATCAGTAAGAGCCAAAGAAATACAGTCAAATTTTGATCATACACGTCCAAACGGAAGCTCATTCTCAACTGCTTTAAAAGAGCAGGGTGTAAATTACCGCGGTGCAGGAGAGAACATTGCATGGGGACAGAAAACTCCTCAGGAAGTGGTAAATGCCTGGATGAACAGTGCGGGACACCGTGCAAACATCATGAATAAGAGCTATACACATATCGGAGTAGGCAATACTCAGGACGGTTCCGGAACTCAGTACTGGGTACAGCTGTTTACATATTAATAAATTGCGTGGGAAAAATCCAAATCCTGTTGTAAGAAATTACAGCGGATTTGGATTCTTTTATTTGCGGATATTTTCTGGTTGAACTTTATAAAAGAAATAGTTATACTTAGTTCATGCGGGGCCAGCCTGGAATAAAGGGAATGAGCCATGCAGGAAAGGGTATGTTTAACCAAAGCGATCAGGAAGATGAGATTACGAAGACCACGAAAAAGCATGTCGATTCAAACTGTGACCATAGTCACATTTATCTGTCTGTTCCTTTTATCCCTTGTGGGTATAGAAAAACTCGTGTTAAACAATTGGCAATCCTCAATAACCAGAGAAACCGCCGGAATGTCTGAAAAGATGAACCAGGATATGATGGAAAAGGTAAATTCATTTTTCCGGGTTCCGGTTACGGCAAATGAAATAGGGAAAAAACTGATTGAAAATAAAACCATTGATTTTTTTTATGAAAAGAGCCGCAACTCTTTTTTTCTTGGAATTTTAAAATCCTATGAGAATGAGATTTACAGTTTTGCTTATGCAGGGGTTGATGGGGAGTATTATGGTGCCCTCAGAAATAAAAAGGGGGAATTTGAACTCGTAAAGAACAATGATGAAACAGGGAAAGAATGCTGGCGTTACTCCGTTAATGAGAATTTTACAGCAGGGGAGTTTATGCTGAATTTAGGAGCCTTTGATCCGCGGCTGCTGGAATGGTATCAGGCGGCTGAAAGAGAGAAAGGGCCTGTCTTTTCCCCTGTATACAGAGATTTTCTGGTGGATGACCTGGCAGTATCCGTTTCATGTCCGGTGTATGATGAGGAAGGAAGACTGAAAGGTGTTTTGGGAGCTCACATGCGGCTCTCTGACATTGGGAATTATTTAAAAAATCAGGCGGCCGGTTCCAAGGGCTGTGTGTCTGTGCTGGAGGAAGATACCCGGTATTTAATCGCTAATTCCATGGGGGAAGATAATTATGCCATAGCCGCCGATGGGTCACTGAAAAGAAATACCATTGACGGCCTTTCTCTTCCCGTTATAAAAGACAGCTATGAGAAATATCTTAAATCCCATGAGGCAGAATTTCCCTTAAAGACAGGAAAGGACAACTGGTATGCGGACATACAGGAGTACCGCAAGGCCGGACTAAACTGGATTATTGTTTCCGCGATCCCGGAAAGCCTCCTGGCTGCGGAACTGAACCGGAATATCAGGGTATCGGCAGAGCTGGCTGTTGCTGCCGGCATTCTTTCCATAGGGATCTTTTCCCTGATCATCCGAAGGCTTTATAAGCCCATCAACGGTCTGCTTACTGTTGCGGAAGGCATTTCCGCGGGAAATTTAGAGCAAAGAGTGGAGATTGTAAGGAACGATGAGATCGGAAGAATATCCAACGTATTCAACCGGCTGGCAGACAGTCTCCTTGACATGGTCAAGCATTTAGAATGTATTGTTGAAATGCGGACCCAGGAGCTTAATAAGGCAAATGAAATATTAAAAGAGAATCAGTCCCAGCTTCACCTCATACTGGATACTGCGGCGGAAGCCATATTTGGTACGGACTTAAATGGAAGATGCACGTTCTGCAACAAAAGCTGTCTTAACCTCCTGGGATATTCAAAGCCCGAGGAGCTGCTGGGGAGGGATATGGGGGCTGCTCTGGGCTGCGGCGGGCAGGAAGATTGGGCCGGTGCGCTTAAACGGGCGGACGGTACGTATTTTGAGGCGGAGTATCGGGCCCTGCCCCAGTTAAAGGAGGGGCAGCACGTCGGGTACGTCATAACAGTTGCCGATATCACGGAACGGAAAAAAGGGGAGGAAAAGATCCGCTTTTTAAGCTATCACGATCCCCTTACCGGATTGGTAAACAGAAGGTGCTTTGAACAGGAGATGAAACAGGTGGATACGCAGCAGAACCATCCGGTCTCTCTGATTTTTCTTGATTTAAACGGCTTAAAGCTCATCAATGATGCCTTTGGACATACGGCCGGGGATGAATTTATTATTAAAGTCGCCGGGGTCTTAAAACAGATCTGCCGGGAAGGGGATGTTGCTGCCCGCATCGGCGGCGATGAATTTACGGTTTTGCTGCCCCGCACTTCCAGGGAAGAGGCGGAGACCATTGCTGCAGGGATAAAAAATCAGGTTGCCGTGGAAAAGGTGAATATGGTGTCATGCAGCGTTGCAGTGGGAACTGCAACAAAGTTCAAGCACTGGCAGAAGATCGAACGGATACTGGAGACAGCAGAAAATGAAATGTATAAGGAAAAGAGCATTTCTTCCATAAACTTTGGCATTCATGCCATCAACGGCATCATCACCTCTCTTCATATGAAAAGCCCGTGGGAGAAAATCCACTCGGAAGAGGTCAGCAAGCTGTGCGAGAAGATCGGTATTGCCATGGGGCTTCCTGAAACAGAGCTTAAGAAGCTGAGGGATGGGGCGTATCTTCACGACATCGGCAAGATCACCCTAAGCGAATCGATTCTTGAGAAAACTCCTGATCAGCTGACAGAAGTTGAACATGAAATGATAAGGCAGCATCCTGCCATCGGATACCGTATACTGAATCTGTCCCAGGAAACCCTGGATCTTGCCAACGGAGTGTACGGCCATCATGAATGCTGGGATGGTTCCGGATATCCCAAGGGCTTAAAGGGAGAGGAGATCCCCCTTATTTCACGGATATTATCTGTTGCGGAAGCTTATGAGAGGAACTTTAACCGGGAAAAGGATCCGAAAGTTGGAGCGGAAAAAGCGCTGCAGGCTATTTTAAGGGGCTCCGGGAAAAAGTATGATCCGGCAATTGCCCAGTTGTTTGTACGCATCATGAAGGAAGAAAAACAGAATCCGTCTTAAGGTGGCCAGCGGCATCATTATGCTGGTTGGGATGACAAAGAGGGAAATACCTGATTTTTGTTTATATTTTGGTCTGGAGATTAAAATATAACACAGAAAAGGTGTTTCCCTCTTTTTCATTATTCGGCTGCAGCAAATGTATTGTAGTACTGCAAAGCTGATAAACATCCTCAGGTGAAAAAATTGACAAATTTACCACATAATGTTAACATACTAAACATATATGTTATATAGATCGGCATCAGTTGGAATCAGACAGAAGTATTCTGAGGGTTTTATTGATCTGCTTAACAGCTCTTTTAAAAACAGTATCATTAAGGTTGTTCTTTGTGAATATACTTTTTCCAAAGCCGGATCAGAATCAATGCACCATGGAAGGTTTCAGCAGATTCACAGTCATTCCCCGTTAACAAATTTCTCATATTGCAGCGCTCAATATGTATGGTTATCAAGGAGGATATTTATGGATTTAGTATGGACTTTGGTCACAATAGCCGTTATACTCATGCTTGTCGGTATTCTATACCATATGCAGAAGAAACACATATCATTTTCAAAGAGAGTATTTTCTGCCCTGCTTATGGGAATTGCAGCGGGCAGTATACTGCAGCTTGCTTTTGCATCTGACAGCCCCATACTTGCAACTTCACTGGATTGGATATCCGTTATCGGTACGGGCTATGTGAATCTTTTGAAAATGATCGTTATTCCCCTTATAATGGTCTCCATTATATCGGCCACGGTTAATTTAAAATCCCATACCAGCCTGGGAAAAATCAGTACCTATGTGCTGGCAACATTGCTGCTGACTGTGTTCATTTCTGCTTTGGTCGGCACTGCGACCGCCAATATTTTTCATCTGTCGGCAGAAGAAATAACTGTGGGTCAGGCAGAATCAGACAGGGCTGAGTATCTGGAAGGAAAAGTTACAACCGTACAGGAGCAGACGATTCCACAGCAGATTTTAAGCTTTATCCCCCAGAATCCTTTCCAGGATATGACCGGCAGCAGGGCTACCTCTACCATAGCCGTGGTCATCTTTTCCGCGTTTTTAGGCATATCCGCATTGGGAATACAAAAGAAAAAGCCGGAAGAAGCGGAAACTTTCTTAAAAATCATTAATTCCCTCTATGCTGTAATTATGCGGATGGTAACTCTTATCCTGAGATTGACGCCGTATGGCATTCTGGCTCTTATGACAAAGACAATCGCGACAACGAACACCGCAGGCATTATTGCTCTGTCTAAGTTTGTAATTGCAAACTATGCCGCTTTGATTGTCATGTTTGCCATACATCTTTTGATTATCCTGCTGATGAAATTGAATCCGATAACATATATTAAAAAGGCATTCCCGACCCTTACCATTGCGTTTACATCCAGATCCAGTGCAGGTACGCTGCCTTTAACAATTGAGACACAGACAAAAAAACTTGGTATTCCTGATGGAATTGCCAACTTTGCCGCATCATTCGGAACAACAATCGGCCAGAATGGCTGTGCAGGTGTTTATCCCGCCATGCTGGCTGTCATGATCGCCCCTGTTGTAGGGATTAACCCTATGAGTATTGATTTTATTGCAAAACTGGCTATTATCGTTACAATCAGCTCCTTTGGCATTGCCGGTGTGGGCGGCGGCGCGACATTTGCCGCTTTGATGGTTTTATCCGCAATGAATTTACCTGTAGGTCTGGCCGGACTGTTAATATCAGTGGAGCCTTTAATTGATATGGGACGGACCGCTTTGAATGTGAATGATGCCATGCTGGCTGGCCTTGTAACAGCTAGGATGACATCAGAGCTTGATGTGAGTTTGTATAATAGGCCTGTGGACGAAGATATGTCAGTTTCATTATAATACAGTTTTCTAAGAGCTGGGTTTGATCCCAGGTATTAAGGCTAATCTGAATCAGGTTAGCCTTTTCTTGTGATTTTTTTTAGCAGGGACTGGGCATAAATTTTTATCGTAGAAGTTTAAGCCCAAAAAAAGGTTGACAAATGGGCAAAATAACAGTATATTAAACATATAGGTTTAGTATGAATAAGGAGATCCGGAAAATGACAACGAGCTGCAAGTGGAACGTGAATCATATGATGAAGTGTTATTGCTGTAGATGCTTCATGAGAAGAGATACAGTTTATTTGCATGCGTGTCTTGGTTTCTGATTTCCAATTTTTTTTATCTTGTGACAAAGAGAAAAGAAATGGAAGGAAGCAGGTATATGCGTATACCTGCTTCTTTTGTATTGATTAACAAAAAGGGAGGAAAATAATTGATGGATCATATAAGAAAAAAGGAGGGGGAAAAGAAGAATCATGGATTTTGAGTTTATCCGTGCTTATACGCCGCTGTATATAGAGGCGGCAGGTATGACACTTCGAATATCTTTTCTGGGAATCCTGCTGTCTGCAGCCATTGGTCTTTTGTGCAGCCTGGTGAAGATTTTTAACATACCGGTGTTAAAGAGTATTGTGAATGGCTATATTGAGGTGTCCAGAAATACGCCTCTTTTGATCCAGCTGTTCTTTTTATACTTCGGACTTCCTAAAATCGGTGTTGTTTTAAGCTCTGAAAGCTGTGCCGTGACAGGGCTGGCATTTTTAGGAGGAAGCTACATGGCGGAAGCCTTTCGCACGGGAATTGAACAGGTACCGGTCATCCAGTCAGAATCGGGTCTCAGCCTGGGACTTACAAAGGGGCAGGTATTCCTGCATATTATCCTTCCTCAGGCGGTCACCACCTCAGTCCCCGTATTTTGTGCCAACATCATATTTCTCATAAAAGAAACATCGGTCTTCAGTGCAGTGGCACTGGCTGACTTAATGTTTGTGGCAAAGGATCTGATAGGAATTTATTATAAAACAGATGAGGCCCTCCTAATGCTGGTGGCAGCATACTTAATTATTTTGCTGCCCATATCCTTACTCTGTTCCTGGATAGAAAGGAGAGTCCGCTATGCAGAATTTGGGAATTAGGATACTGTTTGAGGGAAATAATTTTTTACGGCTGCTTGGCGGACTTTGGGTATCTCTCAGGATTGCAGCAATGTCTATGGTTTTGTCCGTGGGATTTGGAATAGTCCTTGGAATGGTGATGACCAGCAAAAAAAAGCCGGTTAAGCTTTTCACAAGGCTTTATCTGGAAACGGTCCGGATCATGCCTCAGCTGGTTCTTTTGTTTCTCGTTTATTTTGGGGCTGCAAAGCATTTGAACGTGAATTTCTCCGGGCAAATGGCTGCGGTCATTGTATTCACCTTTTGGGGGACGGCTGAAATGGGGGATCTGGTGCGAAGTGCTCTGGAATCCATACCGGTTCATCAGTATCAAAGCGGCTTAGGTTTAGGCCTGACAGAGCTTGCAGTATACCGGTATATTGTGATTCCCCAAACCATAAGAAGGCTGCTGCCGTCGGTCATGAATCTTCTGACCAGAATGATCAAAACCACATCCCTTGTTGTATTGATCGGCGTGATCGAGGTGGTGAAGGTGGGAAAACAGGTCATTGACGCTTCCAGGTACACGGTTCCTGATGCAGCGCTCTGGGTATACGGGGTGATCTTTATCCTGTACTTTGCCATCTGTTACCCGTTTTCCAGGGCCGCTGCCCTGCTAGATAAAAAAATAAAGGATTGAGAAAAATGAATCAGGAAAAGATTTTAAAGACAGAGAACCTCAGGAAGTCCTATGAAAGCGGGCAGCCGGTTTTAAAGGATATTTCCTTTACCTTGCAAAAAGGAGAGGTCGTGGTGGTGGTTGGGCCTTCGGGCTGCGGAAAAAGCACTTTTTTACGATGTCTCAACATGCTGGAACCCATTGACTCCGGCACGATCCGGTTTAAGGACCAGGTCATTGACAGAACCAAGCGGGATGTTTATGAAATAAGGCAGAAGATCGGCATGGTATTCCAAAGCTATGATCTGTTCCCTCATAAGACTATTTTAGGGAATATCCTTCTGGCTCCGTTAAAAGTGCAGAAGAGGGATAAAAAAGAAGTGACGGAGGAAGCGCAACAGCTTCTGGCCAGGGTAGGACTTTTAGATAAAAAGGATTCATACCCCAGGCAGCTGTCCGGAGGACAGAAGCAGAGGGTTGCCATTGTACGGGCGCTTATCATGCATCCGGAGATTCTGCTTTTAGATGAGATTACAGCGGCCCTGGATCCGGAGATGGTACGGGAGGTTTTACAGGTGGTGCTGGAACTGGCAAAGGACGGAATGACCATGGTCATCGTCACCCATGAAATGGAGTTTGCCAGGGCGGTGGCTGACCGTGTCCTGTTCATGGACCATGGTGTGGTGGTGGAAGAGAGCCGGCCGGAAGAGTTTTTTACCTCTCCAAGTACGGACCGGGCAAAGCAGTTTTTAAATACGTTTCATTATGAAGCGTTATAAAATAAAAAATTATATGGAGGATACAATTATGAACAAGAAATTACTGGGAGCGTTATTGGGCATTACCATGGCAGCAGGTCTTCTGGCTGGCTGCGGTCAGGCAAAGGATAACGGAGGAGCAGCTGGCGGGGCCTCTGCAAAGGCGAGAACCCTGTCTGAGATCAAGGAAGCCGGAACCATTAAAATCGGCGTATTCAGCGATAAGAATCCATTTGGATATGTGGATTCCAACGGAAAAATCCAGGGCTATGATGTGTATTTTGCAAAGCGCATGGCAAAGGACTTATTGGGAAGTGAAGATAAGGTAGAATTCGTATACGTAGAGGCTGCCAGCCGGGTGGAATATTTAAAGTCCGCCAAGGTGGATGTGATCCTGGCTAATTTTACCGTGACAGATGAGAGAAAAGAGCAGGTAGATTTTGCCCTTCCTTACATGAAGGTGGCTCTTGGCGTGGTATCTCCTGATGCCGCTTTGATCAGTGATGTGGCACAATTAAAGGATAAGACCCTGATTGTGGTAAAGGGAACTACGGCGGAAACCTATTTCTCTGAAAACCATCCGGAAGTCAAGCTGTTAAAGTTTGATGAGTATCAGGAAGCCTATGACGCACTTCTGGACGGAAGAGGAGAAGCTTTCTCCACCGATAACACAGAGGTTCTTGCCTGGGCCATTCAGAACAAGGGATTTACCGTAGGAATCGAATCCATCGGAAATCTGGATACCATTGCACCGGCTGTTCAGAAAGGAAACAAAGAGCTTTTAGACTGGATCAACAGTGAGATCGAAACTCTTGGCAAGGAAGAGTTCTTCCACAAGGATTTTGAGGAAACTTTAAAGCCTGTGTACGGAGATGAAATTGATCCGGAAAATCTGGTTGTGGAAGGCGGCCAGGTTTAGGAAACAGACTATGAGAAAAATTATCAACAGTCATTTTCAAACGGCTTAATGAGAAAAATAACCGGCAGGGCGTCTTGACGTCCTGCCTTTTTCATTCCATAATAGCATTGTTATATAACAGTGTTATAAAAAGGAGATAGAATGAGCGCTCAGATAAACGATACGCGTCTGGCTATTTTGGAGGCGGGAAAGAAAGAGTTTATGGAATATGGCTATGAAGGGGCGTCTCTAAGAAGGATTGCAAGGGAGGCTTCTGTGACAACAGGAGCCATTTACGGGTATTTTCCCAGTAAGGAAGCGCTGTTTGACGCCTTGACAGGTGATGCGGCCGATGGACTTTTGGAAAGGTACAGACAGGTTCATGAAGAATTTGCAAGCCTTCCTCCCATTGATCAGGCAGCTTCCCTGGAGAATATTACCGATGATACGATTCCATGGATGATCAGTTACATTTATGACAGGCTTGACGTCTTTAAGCTGTTATTTTGTAAAGGGACTGCGGGAAGCTGTGACAGTTATTTTGCCCAGCTCGCTCAGATCGAAGAGAAGTCCAGCTGGGATTTTATCGAGGCCATGAAGGAATTAGGTCATGAGGTCATGGATATTGACAGCACTCTGATCCATATTTTGTCCCGTTCATTTTTCCAGCAGATCCTGGAATTTGTGGCCCATGATGTTCCCAGGGAAAAGGCTCTTTCCTATTCCCTTGTGCTTGGGAGGTTCCAGCATGCTGGCTGGAAGAAGATCATGGGGCTTTGAGCAAAGAAGTTTTATATGAGGGTTAGCCTAAACTAACTACATAAGCATGAATCGTTTCTGCGGCAGGGAGAAATCCCTGAAAATCCAGGCCGCCGTGGAATGGCCGGGGCGGTTATCTGGAATGGCATTTCTTTTGCCTGTTACAGACCATTGGGAGCCGGTATGAAAAACAGTACATTTTAAAAGAAAGGTGGTTCGTTATGAAACAAACTAATTCTGCAGCAGCTAAGCCTAAAACAGGTATGGCCAGGCTGATGGAGCTTGCGGCAACTAAAAAGCCTCTCATGGTCTCTTCGGTGATCCTGTCGGCTTTGGCATCTGTCGCCTCGTTTATCCCTTATATCGCCATATACTTTGTGGTTCGGGAAGTCATGGGGGTATTCCCTGATTTTGGGAATCTTGATCTGCAAAAGACCATTGGATTTGGCTGGCTGGCTTTTGGGGGAATCATCCTCAATATATTGCTGTACTTTGCGGCTTTGATGTGTTCTCATCTGGCGGCTTTCGGCACCTTGTATGAGCTGAAGGTGAATTTTGCCTCCCATCTGGCCGGACTGCCTCTGGGGTTTCATATGCTGGTGGGCAGCGGGAAGCTGCGAAAGATCATGGATGAAAACATTGAGAAGATCGAAGGCTTTATCGCCCACCAGCTGCCTGACCTGGTGGCCTCCTTTGTGGCTCCTGTGGTCATGTTTATTATTCTCCTGGCCGTTGACTGGCGTTTTGGCCTTGCCGCTGCGGCGGGAATAGTCATTGCCCTTGTGATCCAGATGAAAGCCTATGGCAATGACGGGGCGAAAACCATGATGGAAAAGTACCAGACCGCCCTGGAGGATATGAACAATGCTTCCGTGGAATATATCAGGGGAATCACCGTTGTCAAGGCCTTTAAGCAAACGGTCTATTCCTTCCGCCGGATGCACAGCGCCATCAAGGAATACACCCGCATGGTCATTCCCTATACCCTTAGCTGGGAAAACTACATGTCGTCCTTTCACACGATTATCAATAACATTTACTTATTCCTGATTCCCGTGGGCATCCTGATCGGATTAAATACCTCTGATTATTCTGACTTTGCTGCCACATTTATTTTTTATCTTATTTTTGTTCCATCCATTGCAGCGGTTCTGATGAAAATCATGTACGTTTCCACCAGCGGAATGCAGATCATAGGAGGAGTGGAACGAATGGATGAGATCCTGCAGACCCCGCAGCTGTCTCAGCCACAGAATCCCAGGAAAATCTCCAGCCATGAAATCGTATTTGAAAACGTATCCTTCTCTTACGCCGGTCAGGAGGCACAGGCGCTTTCCGGCATTTCCTTCCGGGCTGAGGAAAACCAGATTACTGCCATTGTGGGCCCGTCGGGAGGGGGCAAAAGCACCATTGCCCATCTCATTCCCCGGTTTTTCGATGTGACGGAGGGCAGGATCCTCATCGGAGGCGTTGATGTGCGCCAGATGCGAAGCGAATACTTAATGGAAAAGGTCAGCTTTGTATTCCAGGATGTGTTCCTCTTTAAGCAAAGCATTATGGATAATATCAGGCTGGGAAACCAGAACGCAACCGACGAGCAGGTGATCGCTGCAGCCAGGGCTGCGCAGTGCCATGAATTCATTGAAAAACTGCCGGAAAAATACCATACAGTCATAGGCACAAAAGGTATCCATCTTTCAGGAGGTGAGCAGCAGCGGATTGCAATAGCCAGAGCTATTGTAAAAGACGCACCCATTGTACTTCTGGATGAGGCAACTGCATTTTCAGATCCGGAGAATGAACATTTAATTCAGCAGGCATTTCAAAAGCTCATGCATGGGAAGACGGTAATCATGATCGCCCACCGCTTATCAACCATCCGCAGTGCCAATAAAATTATAGTGATAGACAAGGGGCGGCTTATTGAGCAGGGCCGTCATGAAGAATTGCTGGAGAAACAGGGGAAATATTTTGATATGTGGAACGTGTATACGAAGGCTCTTGACTGGAAGATGGACAGAAAGGGGATAAGAGAACATGTTTAATTGGAAGGAAGTATTGATGCTTACCGATAAAGGCTATACGGATTTAAAGAAAGCCGTTGCCGCCTGCACGATCACCAATCTGGCGCTCATGCTGCCCTTTGCAGTTACTATTCAGGTTTTTGCAGAGCTTTTAAAGCCGTTGATGGCACAGGAGATTTCCTGGACCAGGATGTGGTTTTTGTTTGGCTGCGGTATTGTTTCGGCAATCCTGGTGTTTCTTGCCAGCAAAAACGATTATAAAAAGACTTACGTCACTTCTTATCTGGAAGCGGAGAATTCAAGGATCAGCATTGCCGAGCGGATCAGGAAGCTGCCCATGAGCTTTTTCAACTCAAAGGATCTTTCTGAACTGACCACAAACATTATGGCTGACTGTTCCACAACAGAGCATGTGCTAAGCCACATCCTTCCCCAGATAAGCGCCAATGCCATTTCCATTACCATTATCTGCATTATGATGGCTGCTTTTGACTGGAGGATGGCTCTCTCCGTATTTATTACTGTGCCTGCTGCGCTTCTGGTCATCCTTGGCAGCAAAAAGATCCAGGCCCGTTTAAGTGAGAAGCAGGTGGAGGCAAAGCTGAAAGCCTCCGATCATGTGCAGGAATATCTGGAAGGAATCAAGGTCATCAAGGCCTGCGGGTTGGATGGCTCAAAGTTTGCGGCGCTGGATAATGCCCTGCATCTAATGATGAAAATGGCGATCAAAATGGAATTCGGCACCGGGATTTTTGTCACCGGCGCCCAGATGATCTTACAGGCAGGTGTGGGTCTTACTGTTTTCACCGGGACTTATTTACTGACGGGCGGCAGCATCCAGCTGATCCCCATGCTGATGTTTTTTGTCATTGTTGTCAGGATTTACGGACCGGTCCTTGTGGAGTTCACTCTTTTGCCGGAGCTGTTTTACCACCGTATCGCTACGAAACGGATGCGCACGCTCATGACTGTTCCTGTCATGGAGGGAGGATCGGAGAAACCCCTGACGCACTGGAATATTGACTTTGAAAACGTTTCTTTCGGCTACCATGGGGAAAATCCCAAAAAAGACATGGTGATCAAAAATCTTACGGTATCCATTCCATCCGATGGCATTACGGCGCTGGTAGGACCTTCGGGCTGCGGGAAGAGCACCATCTCAAGACTGATTGCCCGGTTCTGGGATGTAAATCAGGGCAGCGTAAAGATCGGCGGAATTGATGTAAGAACCCTTGACCCGGAACACTTAATGAGCTATATGTCCTTTGTATTTCAGGATGTGGTGCTGTTTAATGACACAGTCTACAACAATATCCGCATTGGAAACATGGAAGCAACGGAGGAAGAAGTCATGGAAGCAGCAAGGGCCGCCTGCTGTGATGGGTTTATAAATGTTTTGCCCGACGGATATCAGACCATGCTTGGGGAAAACGGAAGCACTCTTTCCGGAGGCGAACGGCAGCGGATCTCCATTGCCCGGGCGCTATTGAAAAATGCACCCATCGTTCTTTTAGATGAGGCCACCGCATCCCTTGACCCCGAGAATGAAGCTCTGATTCAGCAGGCAATTTCCAGGCTGATTGAAGGCAAGACAGTCATTGTCATTGCTCACCGCTTAAGAACCGTGTCCGGAGCGGATAAAATCATTGTGCTTGAGGAGGGCAGACTGTCCGAAGAGGGAACTCATGAGGAATTGATGAACAACAAGGGGCTTTATGAAAGACTGTACCGGATCCAGCAGGAAAGCATGGGCTGGAGCGTTTAAGGGAAAAAGGAGGAAGCATACAAAATGAAATCGGAATTAAATTCCCAAACAGTGCAAAACACCATGCTTTTACCGCTGTGGGGCCGCGCCACGGCCAGTGCGAAAAATCTGGAAATACTAAATGATAAGGAAGCCATTGAAATCATCAAAAGCTGCGATTATGACTTCAGCTCCATTGCCAAAACCTTCGGTGAGTTCGGCGGAATCTGTTATATTGTCCGTGCCCGGAAAATTGATGATGCCATCCGCAAATTCATCCGAAAACATCCCCGTGCTTCCATCGTAAATATCGGGGCAGGGCTGGATACCACCTTTTCCAGGGTGGATAATGGAACGATCAACTGGTATAATCTTGATCTGCCTGATGCGATTGCCTTCCGTCAGAAGTTCCTTCCCGATTCCCCCCGTAACACAAGCATTGCAAAATCCCTGTTTGACACTTCCTGGTTTGATGATGTTATTTTTAATCATGGGGATGGCATATTATTTGTTTCGGCCGGAGTTTTTTATTATTTCAAGGAAGAGCAGCTGAAAGCGGTCTTTGAAGCTATGGCTCACCGTTTTCCCGGAGGGGAAATTTATTTTGATGCGGGATCAAGGCAGGCGGTTAAGAAGTCAAACCGTATGGTGGAAAAGACCGGGAATAAAGGCGCCATGATGCATTTTTACATCAATGGTTTAAAAGATCTGGAAAACTGGTCCCCGGATATCCAGGCCATTGCCTGTGAAAAATACTTTAAGGGCATACCGGTTAACAGGCAGTGGAGCTTTGGTATCCGCTTTATGATGAAAATATCGGACCAGATCAATATGATGAAATTCATCCATCTGCGTTTTTCGGAATAAACAATCAGGTTAACAATTGCTCCAAAACAGATAGGAGGAGTGAATCCAGGTGAAAACCAGCCATATTATTTATAAAGTAGATGACTTGTACCAGGCAGTAGAAGAATTTAAAGAAAAGGGATTTGAAGTGGAATATGGGACAGAGAAAAACCCATACAATGCAATTATTTATTTTTCCCAAGGGCCTTATCTGGAACTGCTTGCTTCAACTGGAATGCCGAAATTCATGAAGAGAATTTTGCGCATGTTTGGAAAAAGCAGATTGGCCGACCGCCTGGATTATTGGGATAACCATAAAGGAGGCCCCTGCGGAGTCGCACTTGAGAACTATAAGACCGATTTAAGGGAAGAGAAGGGTATTCTGGAAAAATACAATCAGGGATATTTTGAAATGCCCTCACGGAGGAATGATACCAAGGGAAGAAAATTACGGTTTACGTGCCTGTTTCCTCATGAGATGCAGCTTCCTTTTCTTATGACCTATTTTAACATTGATCCGAAACCTGAGAACTTTATACACCCCAACGGTATAAACGGGATCAAGAACATATCCTTTGGAACGAGGGAAGAGTTGATACCGATTATTAAGGAACTATGTGACGATCCGGTATTGACTCTGTTTACAGGGAACGGGATCAAAGATCTGGAATTTGAATATTCAGTTAAAGAAATATAAAGACAGGCCGCCATTTTTGGCGGCTTTTTTATCGTATAGGGAAGTTCCTCCTATACGATAAAAACCCTCCGGGAGGATCGCACTGCGGCGGCAGGGTTGGATGTCGCCTGGGCGACCCGCCGCAGGCGGAGAATCCCGCTTGCGGGATTCTTTCTTATATAATAGGAAATTCCTCTCAAATTCTTATTTATGTAAACAAATAGCCCTGCGAGAGCAGGGCATAGGTAACAGACGATGCTGAGTTAGAAGATATAAAAACCTTCTTCAAATTCGTCATCATCAAGGTCATCATCCTCAATAAGGAAATAATGCATGTCAAGCAGGTCAGAATCGGTCATACCTTTTACTAGCTTTGCAGTCATGCCTTCCGGAGGATTTTTGATATATTTTTGCCTGAGTTCCTCTAATTGATTTGGATCCATTGAAGCACCTCCCATCTTTGGATACTTCTAGTATGAAACAGATGGGATAGAAAATCAAGCAGAATTACCACTGGAGCGGCAACGATGTTTTGCCATTGTCCTTTCATAAAGTTCAATTAGAGGGACCCGTTTGTGGTTATGGTAGAGTTCTAAAAAAGCCATGTCATGCTTACATTTTGGGCATTGCAAGGGGTCATATCCGAAAGATAAGAGAAAAAGAGTGCGCCACCGATTGAAGTCTAAGAGGGTCTTGTGCTTTGATTTTGGCACAGCTCTAAAAAGTAACTTATCTACCTCACGGTGCCTTGCATAAAGGCCATAGTATCGGATCATTTTAAAATGCTTTTCTGGTATGTGCTGGATAAGAAGCTTCATGAAATCCAGCACGGGCATTGTTTTCATAACAAAAGAGTTATCCTCGTGCTTATTGTAATGAAAGGCCACATTTGTGCCATCGTAGGAATCAATCCTGGAAGTGGCAATGACAGGGCGTCCGAGATAACGGCTGATATATTTCACTACGGTATCAGAATCGCATAGATTAGGCTTTGCATAAACGTAGAATCCATTTTTGTCTTTATAATAAATGGCAGCTTTTGTTTTTTTGAAAGAGGGACCGATGCGTTTTTCCATTTCATTTAGAAGAGCGGTTTGGAAAGCCATTCTTAAATAGGTGTAGTTGAAATGCTTCACAATGCGCCAAAAGCCATCGTCAGAGAACCCGCCCTCTGAAAGAAGGCAGTGGATATGGGGGTTCCACTCAAGAGGTCGGCCGAAGGTGTGGAGAACACAGATGAAACCAGGAACAAAGTTTCTACTTTTATTTATTGAGAGAAACATTCTGAGAATGACACTGCGAACTGCGTGGAAAAGACAATCCAGTAGAGTACGGTCTTCGAGGAAGAAGGGGCGTAGATCTTCATCAATGGTAAAAACACAGTGTCGGTGGGTGCAGCGGATGAGCTTAAAGGCCATTTTTGTTGAGCGTTCAATACAATATCTGTTGCTGCAGGTAGGGCAAAACTTGGAATGGCAACGGAAAGGAAGAAACTTAAGCTCACCACAAAAAGGGCATCCATACAAGGCGCCGCCGAAAGAAGGATCCCCACAGTGAATCATTTTTTCAACATTCTCTGTGACAATGTCACGAGGATGAAGAATATATAGCATTTCTTCATAATGGTCAGTAAAAATCTTTTGTAGGACATTCATAATACTATTATAAAGGAAAAGTTGTAAAAAGGAATCCCCTAATTCCCCTCATGAATGAGGGGCTAGGGGAGTTGAGGTGCCGAAGGCACTTATTTATTGGAAATTATGAATTATGTACATGTATGACGGGGAAATAAATGAAAAATAGTGCAAAAGTTCAGAATGACAAAAGAAATGTAAGAATATTAAATGGAAAAATGCACATCAGAATCATATAATTAGACCATCGGAATTAAAACATTCCTATATATTGGTGAACACAAATAATTTTATAAAGGAGAGGTTATATATGAAAAAAAGATTATTAACAGCTTCACTGGCAGCACTGGCAGCATTAAGCTTATCCGCCTGCAGCGGCGGCGGAAAGCCTGCGGAAACCACGGCAGCTCCCCAGACTTCTGCGGAGACCGCAGCTCCTGCTGAAACAAAGGCAGAGGAATCAAAGGCCGGAGGGGAAGCGGCAGCAAAGGCTCCGGAGGATTACAAAGGAACAGTTGTGGTCTATTCTCCCCATGATGCGGACCCCCTAAATGCAGGCGTGAACTTATTCATGGAGAAGTACCCAAATGTTAAGGTGGAAGTAGTGGCAGCCGGTACAGGAGAGCTGTGCAACCGTATTGCAGCCGAGTCCGCAAATCCCATTGCAGACGTATTATGGGGCGGCGGTGCTGATTCACTGGCAGCGTTTAAGGATTATTTCGCTCCCTATGTATGTGCCAACGACGAATTTATAGGTGAAGCTTATAAGGATGCTGATGACATGTGGATCGGGGAAAGCCCTCTGCCCATGGTCATCTTTTACAACAAAGATTTGATTGAGAAGGCTGGCCTTACCATTCCTGAGACATGGGAGGATTTAACAAAGCCTGAATGGAAAGGCAAGATCGCATACTGCCTGCCTTCCAAGTCCGGCTCTGCCTACACCCAGCTGTGCACCATGATCCTGGGCCATGGCGGCAAAGAAGCAGGATGGGATTTTATTAAGAAATTATATGACAACCTGGACGGCAAGATCGTAGACTCTTCCGGAAAATGCCACAAGATGGTTGCAGACGGGGAATTCTACGTAGGTCTGACTTTGGAGAAATCCGCAGTTCAGTATAAGGAGGATCCTTCGGTTGGATTCGTATATCCCAAAGACGGAACCAGTGCAGTGCCGGATGGTGTGGCTCTTGTAAAGGGCGGCCCCAACGAGGAGAACGCAAAGCTGTTTATCGATTTCGTTACGTCAAAGGAATGCCAGACGGAGCAGAGCAAGAACTGGGGCCGCCGTCCGGTAAGAAGCGACATGGAAGTAGGCGAAGGATTGGCGAAGCTGCAGGATATCGTACTGGTGGATTATGATTTTGACTGGGCGGCAAATGAGAAAGAAACCATTATTGAGAGATTCAATGACATTATGGTCAATTAAAAAAGGATAGGAATACATTTTGACAAAAAAGACTGTCCCAGCCCTTCGGGGACAGGACAGTCTTTTGCTGTAAGAGGCAGGAAGACAGCCAAAGGGTTAAGGAGGAGCGAAAAGTATGAGCCATGCAGTTATTATTAAACAGGCCGTGAAGAAGTACGGTGATTTTACAGCGCTAAATGGGGTGGATTTAGAGATGAAGCCGGGGGAATTTTTCACACTGCTTGGCCCCTCCGGATGCGGCAAGACGACCCTGCTTCGCATGATCGCAGGATTCAATTCTGTGGATGGCGGGGAGATCTGTTTTGATGATAAGGTAATCAACAATATGGAGGCCCACAAGAGGGATATTGGCATGGTGTTCCAGAACTACGCCATCTTTCCTCATTTAACCGTGGCTGAGAATGTGGCCTACGGCCTGAAAGCTAAAAAATATCCAAAGGACCAGATCGGCCGCAAGGTGGAGGAGGCCTTAGACCTGGTGCAGATTAAAAACTTAAAGGACAGAAAACCCAATGAGCTGTCCGGCGGCCAGCAGCAGCGGGTGGCTCTGGCAAGGGCATTTGTCATTGAGCCGGGGGTGCTTCTCATGGATGAGCCCTTATCCAACTTAGACGCAAAGCTGAGAGTGCAGATGAGAACGGTTATCAAGAAACTGCAAAGACGCCTTGGGATCACCACTATTTACGTCACCCACGACCAGGAGGAGGCTCTGGCTATATCCGACCGGATCGCAGTTATGAAGGAAGGCAATATCATGCAGGTGGGATCGCCGGAAGAGATTTACAAAAAGCCGGAAAATACCTTTGTGGCAGGATTCATCGGAGTATCAAACTTCATTGACTGTGAGGTGGAGGGAAGCGATCCGGACAGCGCCGTTTTAAACATCAAGGACGAATGCAGTTTAACCTGCAGGCTGAAATCCGCCTACAAAGGAAAGGGGATCATTTCCGCAAGGCCGGAGCAGATGTTCTTCGATGAAAAGGAAGGGCTTCCCGGCCGGATCGTCATTTCCACCTTCCTTGGGGATTTCATTGAGTATGAGATCCAGTTAAACAATGGCAAGACCATTCAATTAAACGAATACACAAAGGATGCCGGCGACTTACGGCCTGACGGTCAGGAGGTGCGGGTGAACTTTGATATCAGTGCGGTAGGTGTATACGATGCCCAGACCCAGGAGGTGATATCATGGTAAAGAAAGGAAAGAAGCTGGACTTCTGGTTTTGGGTGAAAGTGGCGGTAGTGGGGTTTATGCTGCTGTTTCTGATCTATCCGTTCTGCACCCTGATTACACGTAGCTTCTTCTCCGGCAAGGTGGAAGGCTTCACCCTTGAGAACTACATCCGGTTTTTCACGAAAAAGTATTATTATTCCTCCCTTGGGAGAAGCCTGTTTGTCTCCATTGTCACCACGGCTACGACGCTGGCCGTAGGGGTTCCCATGGCCTATCTCATGTCCAGATACAATGTTTTTGGAAAACGTTTTATCCATATATTCATCATTATGAGCCTTATGAGCCCGCCCTTTATCGGCGCTTACAGCTGGATCATGCTGTTCGGGCGTGCGGGCTTTGTCACACAGTTTTTTGAAGGCATTGGGATCCACCTTCCCAGTATTTATGGAAAACTGGGCATTATTCTTGTCTTCACGTTCAAGCTGTTTCCCTATGTGTATTTATATACGTCAGGGGCAATGGGAAGCATTGACTCAAGCCTTGAGGAAGCGGCGGAGAATCTGGGAAGCAACAAGCTGCGCAGGCTTTTGACCATTACCATACCGGTCATTCTTCCCTCCATCGCTGCCGGAGCCATCATGGTATTTATGACCAGCCTTGCGGACTTTGGTACACCCATGCTCATCGGTGAAGGCTATATGGTTCTTCCTGTGCTGGTATATAACGAATATATGAGTGAAATCGGCGGAAATGCCCATTTAGCCAGCGCCCTGTCCGTAATTGTGGTCCTCTGTTCCACAACGGTGCTTTTGCTGCAGAAATATTTCGTAACCAGAAAAAACTATGTCATGACAGCCATGAGACCGCCTAAGGAAGAACAGCTTCACGGCTTAAAACGCTTTCTGGTAACCTTGCCGGTTATGCTGGTGACCTTTATCGGCATTCTTCCCCAGATCGTGGTGGTTGTCAGCAGTTTTGTAAAAAGCGATTTTACAGGCTTTAAAAAAGGCTTCAGCATAGAAAGCTATGTGACGATTTTTAACAGGCTGTGGACTAATATCCGTAATACGTTCGTATTCTCTGCCACAGCCATTGTATTCATTATCGTGCTTGGCATGCTGATATCCTACATTGTGATACGTCAGAAAGGGATAGCAGGGCAGCTGATGGATCTTCTTATTATGTTCCCCTTTGTCATTCCTGGCGCCGTACTTGGCATCAGCCTGATCGTAGCCTTTAATAAGCAGCCCATGATCCTTACAGGTACTGCTGTTATTATGATTATAGCCTTTGTAGTCAGGAAGCTGCCCTATACGGTGCGGTCAGGAAGTGCTTTCCTGCAGCAGATGGACCCAAGTGTGGAGGAGGCCTCCATCAGCCTGGGCGTGTCACCCATGAGGACCTTTGTCAAGGTGACAGCAAGGCTCATGGCCCCCGGCATCCTGTCAGGAGCTATCTTAAGCTGGATCACCTGCATCAATGAGCTGTCCTCCAGCGTTATGCTTTACGGCGGCAAAACAAGTACCATATCCGTAGCCATCTATACGGAGGTTGTCCGAAACAGCTATGGCACAGCGGCGGCACTGGCCTCCATACTGACCGTCAGCACCGTCATATCCCTTCTCATTTTCCTGAAGGTGAGCAAGGGGAGGGTTTCGGTTGTATAACATTCACGAAAGCAATGAGCAGTGCGAAAAAAGGCAGAAACAGATTTTCGTTGTGCTCGCACATAAAAAAATCTGTTTCTGCCTTTTTTCATAGGGCGAATGCCCGTGAGCTGGTAAAACCTACGGTTTTACCAGCTGCGCTGCGGATCCATGCCACAACAATCTGCCCAAAGTTTTCTTTTGAAGGCTTTGGGCATTTTCAGAAAAGGAGGAATACAAAGGATGGTAACATTTGGCACAGGTGGCTGGAGAGCCATTATCGGAGAAGATTTTACAAAAGAAAACATCCAAAAGCTGGCTCTTGCCGTCAGCCTTAAAATGAAAACAGAAAAAAAAGAGGAAGAAGGTATCGTCATAGGATATGACAGACGTTTTCTGTCCAAGGAGGCGGTCATATGGGCCTGTGAAATATTCGGAAGTCAGGGAATCAGGGTATTTTTCATTAACCGCAGTTCCCCCACACCTCTCATCATGTTTTATGTGATGAAGCACCGGTTAAGCTACGGCATGATGGTAACGGCCAGCCATAACCCAGCCATTTATAACGGGATCAAGGTGTTTACCTATGGAGGGCGTGATGCAGATGAGACGCAGACCCGGGATATTGAAACGTATCTCTCAGAAGCGGAGAAAATATACCGGCCAAACCGCCAGGAGGCAGGACAAATGCCCCCGGCCTCTTATCTGCAGCTTGTGAAAAAAGGAGTAGTAGAGGAAATCAATCCACTAAACGAATATCTTGACAATATCATATCCGTTATTGACATGGAGGCCATACGCTCCCGGGATTTCCGGGTTGCTATTGACCCCATGTACGGAGTGAGCTTAACGGCCTTAAGCACCATCCTTTCCGTTGCCAGGTGTACCATTGAAACCATCAACGACCAGCATGACACGTTGTTTGGCGGAAAAATGCCTGCGCCTACGGAGCAGACCCTGCGGAGCCTTCAGAATTATGTGCTGGACCGTTACTGCGATATTGGAATCGCCACGGATGGAGATGCGGACAGACTGGGTGTCATTGATGACCAGGGCCGCTACCTTCATGCCAACAACATTCTGGTGATGCTTTATTACTATCTTCTGAAATATAAGGGCTGGCGCGGGCCTGTGGTCCGAAGCCTTTCCACCACCCATGTGCTGGACCGTGTGGCGGAAAGCTTCGGACAAACATGCTATGAGGTTCCCGTTGGATTTAAGTTTGTATCCGCAAAGATGCAGGAGACAGATGCCATCATCGGCGGGGAGTCCTCCGGCGGCCTTACGGTTAAGGGTCATATTCATGGCAAGGATGGAATCTATGCCGCCTCCCTTCTCATAGAAATGATGGCAGTATCCGGGAAAAAGCTGTCTGAGATTGCAGCAGACATCCGCCGGGAGTATGGAGCAATTCATATGACGGAACGGGATTACCGTTTTACAGCCGAAGAAAAGGAGAGAATCAGCCGGATCCTTATGATTGACCGGGAGCTTCCCCTGCTGCCTTTTGAAATTGACAAAATCTCTTATATGGATGGCTGTAAAATTTACTTTAAAAACGGCGGCTGGGTGATCGCAAGATTCTCCGGTACAGAACCGCTGCTGCGGATCTTCTGCGAGATGGAGGCAGAGGCGGATTCTGTAAGCGTGTGCAGCTTGTTTGAGGAGTATTTGGGTCTGCAGGCGGGATAGAAAAATAAAAAGGCTGCTGCAAAAGGAATCATTATTTTGCAGCAGCCCGTCTGTGCTTTTTTCATAAAGTATCAAAGCGGATATAGGTGCGGTCATCAAAGCTGTCATTTCCCTTAACCAGCCCTTTTGTGCCTTTGTTTTCCCGAAAGCAGAGAGGATCCTTTTCCATAAGCTCCCTGAGTACAGCCTCACTTTCTGCCAGAGTTTCTTTAAGGACGGGATAGCCGTCGCTTGCCAGGACCAGCCGGGAGCAGGGAGGTACGGGATAGATGATGACATGATCCGGTTGTATGGAGAAACCGTTCAATACATCATATCCGTAGGCAGAGTCTTCATTGGCGAAAAGAAGCTGGCGGCGCAGGAGGGGAAGGATGTATTCCCGTCCGGTGTCGTGGCAGGAAAGAGACGTTTCGGACCGTCCTGAAAGCAGCTCCGTCTGAATATAAAGACTCCTTACCTCAGAAAGCAGGCTGTCAATGGCCTTGCCATGGTGGTGAGGGATGCCGTTAATGATACACTGGCAGTCACCAAAGGCCCACACCTCTCTGCGGCGGTGGCTGTACAGGATGATCACTGCCTGCAGGCGTTCTTCGGGTGTTTCCTTAAGGATGTCACGGCGTGTACGGCAGGCCCGGGCCAGAGCTTCATTTAAATAGTCCATGGCACCGGCTCCGTCTATATCAGGAGTCATGGACGATAAAGCCTTCACAAGCACCTCTTTTGCATAGCGGCCGCTGGTCATGCTTTCCGAACCAGGCTTCAGACCGCCAGGCCAGGTGAGCACGCCCTTGCCTGTAACTCCGTCGATGACGGCAATAAAATTTTCATTTACAAACAGTCCATCTTCACACAGGCTGCTTCCGGTGTGTTTTGAGATAATGGATTGTTCAATAATATGTATTGCCATGGCAGGCACCTCCATTTGTCTATTAGGTAAAGTTTACCATAAATGCGGTCCTATGCCCATGGCAAAATGAGCATTTTTTTGATATAATGGATAAAAGAAATCTGTATCAGGGACGGGAGAGGAGATGGTATCCATGAAACTTTTTAAGGGTATCAAAGGAAAATGGCCGGCGGTCTGGGCATTGTCTCTTATTTGCTGTTTCCTGCTGTCTTCCTGCCAGCCGGAAACGGGAGAGCCGCCCATGCTTTCCCATTCTGATCTGGTGGTTTATACGGTTCAGGAGAAAGGGATCTGTGAGCCTGTTGTCAAGGAGTTTGAGGAGCGCACCGGCTTGAACGTCAAGGTGGTAACCGGGTCCTCAGAGGAGCTTTTAAAAACTCTGGAGGACAGCAGCGGCCCATACGGCGATGGCGGAGAAATTTGGGATGTGGTATTTGGTGTGGGAATTGAGACCCTGGAAGAGAAAAAGGAATACTGGCAGGCTTATGAAAGTCCTGAAATTTCAACCATAGCCGGGGCGTTCCGTTGTCAGGACCATAAGTGGACCAGCTTTTCCGCCTGTCCTTTGGTCATCATGTACAACACCAATGTGGTGACATACCGGGAGGTGCCGGAAGGCTGGATCAGCCTGTTGGAGCCAAGATGGAAAGGCCGGGTGGCTTTTATGGATCCCGGACGGTCTGATATCTATTCCTCGGCTCTGGCGGCAGCTGTTTATACATACCGGGGAGAGGGAGACTATATGGAGCATCTGGCGGATAACCTGGAATACGGAAGCCTTTTCAGCTTATCTGAGGTGAATTCCGGCATTCTGGACGGCAGGTATTCCCTTGGGGTAACCATAGAGGGAGCAGCCCATGCCCTGCGCTCCTCAGGAGCGGATGTGGACTACATTTACCCAAAAGAGGGGACAACGGTGCTTCCGGAGGGAACGGCCATTGTAAACGGCTGCCCCCGCCCGGAGGCAGCCAGGCGTTTTGTGGATTTCACCGTCAGTAAGGATGTCCAGAGGATCCTTGTTTCGGATTTAAACAGGCGCTCTGTGCGCATGGATGTGCCTCCTCTTCCCGGACTTTCCCCAGTGAACAGGCTTCCTGTTATTAATATGGATTTAAAGGAGCTGTCCCGGGGGAAAAAGGAGATTTTAAAACAATGGAATGGGGTCCTGTCTTTGCATAAAAGGAGGGCCGGAGGATGAAGTGGTACCGAGGGTTTTCTTTTAAAACACGGGTGTTTTTTGGCTGTCTGCTGGTAGCTCTGGTGCCTCTTACCTTTTCGAGCGTGGTAGTGACCAGGCTTTTTACTGCATCCATTAACAGACAGATGGCGGCGGAAGGAAACCGGCAGCTGGAGGAGGTCAGCACAAAGCTCACCCAGTTATTTGAAAACTGCGAAAAAGCCTGTGAAGCGTTTACAGCAGACGGAACAGCAGCCAGGGTGATGATCGATAAGGATGCCATTGAGATGCAGAAGGATTTGTACTTATCTTTATATCAGGCGGTTCAGGAAATATACAGCAGCGCCCAGTTCAGCATTTATGATTCAGGGGGAAAGCTTCGTTTTACAACGGATACTGCTTCTAAAAACAGCTCCCTCCCTGTTCGTTGGGGGCTTTTAAGGAAGGCTCAGGGGGAGAAGGGAATTACCTATTACAGGACTGATCCCTATCTTCCGGAAACGGATAAAAACACCCTGATGCAGGGAGCCTATTCTCTGGAAAATTCCCATGGAGCCAGAACCGGATATGTGGTTCTGGATTTTTCCCGGGAGAATTTTGACAATTTGCTAAATGGCTTTTATTCCTCAGGGGATACGTTCCTGCTGCTGGATTCCCACCAGAGGCCCATTTACTGCTCAAGACCGGAGTATGGGGATGAGGAGATCAACGACATCATCCTTCATGGAGTGGCCGGACAGGAGGGAGAAAAGGGAAGGGGAGTGTATACCAGATATTTTTGGACCATGGAACCCTCCCATGGAATCTATGTCATCTTAAGGCGTTCCGCACCAGTCAGTGCCGGGGCCATCCGCACCATGGGCACAGTAAGCATTCTGTTATCTGCTTTGGGGCTGATCCTCTGCCTGATGATTTCCGGTGCTCTCTCCAGAGGCATTGCCCAGCCGGTGAGCCAGCTGGATAAGGCTATGGCAAAGGTAAAAAAAGGTGATTTATCCATCCGCATTCATACAAACAGACAGGATGAGCTGGGAAGGCTGACGGAAAGCTTTAACCAGATGACAGGGGATCTGCAGAAATATTTAGAAGACACAGTTCAAAAGCAAAAGGATTTAAATAAGACCACCATCAAACTGTATCAGACCCAGTTAAACCCCCATTTTCTCTATAATACCCTGGACACCATTAAATGGAATGCCAGGATCAATCAGATCCCGGAAATCGCCATTTTGGCGGAGAATTTAGCGGTAATCCTGCGGAAGAGCATTTCCAGCCGCCCCTTCATCACCTTGAAGGAGGAGCTGGAAACCATTGAAAGCTATATACAGATCCAAAAAATCCGTTTTACGGGGCGGTTCCTCTATGAAACCGAGATACCGGACCAGCTGGAGGATTGTATGGTGCCCAGAATGCTTTTGCAGCCATTGGTGGAGAATGCCATCATCCATGGGCTGGATGGGTGCGAAAACGGATACATCTGCATTTTTGCAGACCAGAAAGACGGAGTGTTAAGCATTTCCATCACAGATGACGGGTGTGGGATGGATCAGGAAATGGTGGACTGGATCAACAGTGACAATCCCCTTAAAAGGGATGGGCACCTGGGTCTTTACAATGTGATCCGCATACTGAAAATCTATTACGGCCAGGAATACGGGATCAGGGCGGAGGTAACAAAGGAGGGAACCACCATTGCCTTAAGGCTGCCGGTCCAGAGGGAGGTTACGGATGTATAAGGTCATAGTTGTGGAAGATGAAACAATGGTCCGCCGGGGAATCATTTTGACCATTAACTGGGCGGCTCTGGACTGTGTCATAGCCGGCGAGGCTGCCAACGGGGAGGAAGGCGCTCATTTGGCAGAACGGCTTTCCCCGGACATTATCGTAACGGATGTGAAGATGCCCCGCATGGACGGGGTAGAGATGATCACCAAGCTGCGGGCAGAAGGGTGTAAAGCCAGGTTCATTATCCTGACTGCTTACGGGGATTTTAAATACGCTCAAAGCGCACTGCGTCTGGGGGTCAGTGATTACCTCTTAAAACCCTTAAAGGATGGAGATTTAGAGCAGGCCATCCTTCATATCAGGAGCCAGATGGAGCAGGGTATGGAAAAGGCGGCAGGTGAGGAGGCGGCACCGGTGCTCCGTTTTAATGCGGACAAGAAATCAAAAAACAAATATGTGGATGAAGCCACAAAGTACATCCGGATGCATTATCAGGAGAACATCACCATCAGTACGGTGGCGGAATACTTAGAAATCAGCGAAGGGTATTTAAGCCGTGTGCTGAAAAAAGAAACGGATTATACCTTTACCAGCTATCTCACCCTTTACCGGATGCAGGTAGCCATGTCCCTGCTAAAGGACTGCCGGGTCAAGGTTTATGAGGTGGCGGACCAGGTGGGGTATTCGGACACAGCCTATTTCAGCGTGCAGTTTAAAAAGCTTTTGGGGGTATCGCCCTCAGAATACCAAGAACGATGCGGTAAGTGAGAAGGTCTTTGAATCTATTGAAAATTATTGAATTTTATAGTATAATGAGAATATAATTCAATAAAGATTCAAAAGACGAAGGAGGTAATTGCTATGAAGTTTTTAAAGTGTAACCGTTGTGGCAATATTGTGGCGGTTGTAGAGGAAAAAGGCGGTACGATTACATGTTGCGGAGAAAATATGCACGAGTTGGTAGCTAATACAACAGATGCTGCAACAGAGAAACACGTTCCTGTAATTGAGATTGACGGACAGCATGTAACGGTTACGGTTGGTTCCGTTGAGCATCCAATGCTTCCTGAGCATTACATAGGCTGGATCGCATTAGAGACCAAGCAGGGCAATCAGAGAAAGGTATTAAGCCCGGGAGAGAAACCGGTTGCTGAATTCATGCTTTGCGACGGAGATGAAGTGGTTTCTGCATACGAGTACTGTAACCTTCACGGATTATGGAAAGCAGATAAATAAGAAGAAGTGAAAAAGCTCACGGGCCTGACGGTCTGTGAGTTTTTTTAATGATACCAATTCTTGACTTCTGCCCTGATTTGCTCTAGTATTATTTTGCAGCTTTACTTTAGAATAGGAGAAGACCGTAGAATGAATAAGAAAGAAGCCAATGAAATAAAGAAACTTTTTACTCCGGCCAACTGCGCCATCAGCCGTATCTGCGGCTGCTATGTGGACGCGGAAAAGAACAAACGGACGGAGATTAAGGAGGCATTTTTATCCCTCCCGGAGGAAGAGGCGTTTAAGTACTTCACCATTTTCAGAAGCGCCCTGTCAGGAACCATGGGCAAAAATATGGTCAATATGGAATTTCCCTTACATACGGAGGAAGAGGGCGGAACCCAGAATTTCCTTTTAAAGCTCCGGGACAGCCAGTTAAAGGATGATGTGCTGATTGAGGAATTCTATGATAAGGTCATTGCAAGCTACGATTTTGGCGAAAATTTTTACATCATCCTCATCCATTGTGCCTACGACATTCCCGCAAGGTCCTCAGATGGCCTGGAAATGTATGATGCCTCGGATTTTGTTTATGAATTCCTCCAGTGCACCATTTGTCCGGTAAAGCTGTCAAAGGCAGGCCTTTGCTACAATACTGAGGCAAATGTGATCGAAAACCGCAGCAGGGACTGGATCGTAGAGGCTCCTGATACCGGATTTTTATTTCCGGCCTTTACGGACAGAAATACAGATATCCACAGCCTTTTATACTATGCCAAAAACCCGGAGCAAATGCCGGAGCGCCTGATCGACGAGCTGCTTGGCTGTATCATACCCATGTCAGCCAAAAGCCAGAAGGAGACGTTCCAGGCCATTGTGGAAGAAACCCTGGGAGATAACTGCGATTTTGAGACAGTCAAAAGCCTTCATGAAAACTTAAATGAGATCTTAGAGGAAACAAAGGATGAACCGGCCCCCTTTACCCTGGACAAGTACCAGATGAAACGGCTTTTGGAGAACAACGGAGCCAGCCAGGAAAAGCTGGAAGAATTTGAACAGCGCTATGGGGAGAACGAAGAACAGTCAGTACCCCCCTTCCTTGCCACCAATGTGGTCAATACCAGAAGCTTTGAGATCAAAACTGCGGATGTAAGCATCAAGGTAGCGCCTGATAAGACTCATTTGGTGGAAAACCGGATGATCGACGGCCGTCCTTGCATCGTGATCGGCATCAGCGAGCATGTGGAAATCAACGGAATCACCGTAAGACCCATTGGAGCAGAGCGGACACCAGAACTGGAAGAATAAAACTCATTGGTTCTTAAATGGCCGGGCCAGACCTTTAAAAAGGCTTTGAACGCAAAGGACCACGGTCTGGTCAAAGAGAAAAGCAGCTCCGGCTGATAAAACCAGCACCAGGACAAAGGACAGGATGGTGCTGCCGGCCATTCCAAAGGCAGGCCAGGGTATGGGAAGCCGTTCCCTGACAAAATAGAGAATCGCCCAGTGGACCAGCAGGATGGAATAACTGTACCGGATCAGAAAGCCCATGAGAAGCCCTGGTTTTGGAAGCCGGTTTTCCAGGGAACGGAGCAGAAGAAAAACTGCTCCTCCTGTAATCGTCATGGCCGGAGCGCCCTTTGCCAATAGAATGGCCTTGTAATCAGGCCGGAGGGAAACGCACAGGATGGTAAAGAGGCAGGAGGCAATGCCAAGCCCCCACCAGGCTTTCCTGTATTTTAAAGAAATAGGCTGGGAGAAGTAGTATCCAAGCAAAAATACTCCTTCCCATGGACTGATCATCAGCTCAAGATTTAGGGGCAGGCCCATGGCAGGCAGATAAACTGCCAGGCAGCCAAAGAGCAGAATCAGGACCGACAGCCCATGCAGCATGGAATCGGTCAGCTGCTTTAAAAGTATGGCAAAAAACGGGGCCAGGATATAGAGGGATAAAATGACATAGATCACCCATAAATGGGGCGCCCAGTCGATGGGGCCTGCCGCCATATCCTTTAAGGCTTTTGCGGCCCCGCTTATAAATCCGGAATTGAAATACTGGCAGGAAAGCAGGATATAGATACAGTAGTAGCAGAAAAAGGGAAGAGCCACCTGAAGAAATCTTTTATAATAAAAGGTCATGAACCCCTCCTTTTGCCCTCTTAGGATCAAAGCGCCGCTGTTCATGATAAACAGGGTGTTGCAGACCAAAAGGACGGAGGAAAGAGACTGTGCTGCCACCCAGGCCGCTGTTCCTTCCGGGAGTTCAGCCGTGGAAAAATCCAGGCAGTGGACCAAAATGACAAAAACGGCAGCAGTCAGGCGCACATAATCCAGATAGAGGATCCTGCTTTTTCCGGCGGCATTTCCTAAAAACAGCTGCCTTATGTAATCTCTGTCCCGGAGCTGCCGCCTGATATGGCTGCAGCCGGAAATTGCCATAAAAGCCAGTATTGTCATCTGTAATTTTCCCATAATCTCTGTTCCTTTCCCATCCTGTCTTTTAAGATTTCCACCATTATATCACAAGAAAAGGGTCATAACAAATCAAACCCATTGCTCCTTACATGGAAAATGACATGGTCAATCCCGGGAGGCTATGGTATACTAAAGAAAACACCCTATGGGTATCCCTTTACACCCGGTGAAGCAGGGTGAGCTTTGCACGGATAACAGCGGCAGAAAAAAGGAAAAGCAGAGAGGAATTAACAGTGGCAGATCGTACATTTGGCTGGGTACAGGAGGCCTATACCCTGGATAATTTAAAAAATGTGGTATCCGCGTTTGTGCCTGATTCAGAGATCAACCGGATCCTGCGCATGGATAAGATCCCCAGGCTCATATCGGAAAAAGACGGGAGAGATGAGTTTATACGGGAATTAGGCGGAGAGGAAATTTCCATCCCCTATACCCATTTAAAGGGAAAGGGGACACCTGTGGGCTATACAAGAAGCAATGCCCCCTGTTCCGGGATCATCCAGGCAGTGCTGCCGGGACAGCGGAAAGAATACCAAAGCGACTGGCCTGCGGATTCCTTTCTAAGATGGGCAGTCAGCATTGGTTTTCTTCATTACATCCGGAAAGAGGATGTCTGTTCCCTTTCTCCCTTGGGACGGCTGTATGCGGATGCACCTGCCGGCAGCGAAGAGGAGGCTTCCGCGTTAAAAACCGCATTTCTTTCTTACCCTCCCGTATGCAGGGTTCTGTCTTTGCTGGGAGAAGAAGGGCATCTGACAAAATTTGAGATCGGAGCAAGGCTTGGTTTCATCGGAGAGGCAGGCTTTACTTCCATTCCCCAGTATATGATCCTCCAGGGGCTGACGGAAGCGGAGACAAAAGAAGAGAAGACAAAGCTTCTTCAGGATACGGAAGGCACCAGTGACAAATACGTCAGGACCATTTGCAGCTGGCTTTTACAGATGGGCTGGATCAGCAAGGTGGCAAAGGAGGTATCCCTTTCCATAGGAGGGCGGACTTATACAGGAACCATCCCCCAGTCTTACCAGCTGACGTTAAAGGGCAGGACCATTTTAAAGCATGTTACCGGAGTTTCAAAATTTCCCAGAATTCCCAAGCGGGTGATGTGGGACATGCTGGCTACCAAGGTGGCTGACCGGGAATATCTGCGCAGCAGGAGGACCCATATTATAAAGTATCTGGAAGGGGCTTACCGCTCTCCTTTGCAGGTAAAGGAGTATTTAAAGGGCGTTGGCATGGAAGAAGAGGAAGAGACGATCCTTGATGACATCCGAAGCCTTGAAAATATCGGCCTTCAAGTAAAAAGGACCGGAAATACCTACCGGATCATGGAGGAAATAACCGGCCTGGACCTGCCTGCCGCAAGCCTTGGACCGGTGCCGGTGAAATCAGAGGTATCCCTTTGCAAGGATTATTTAAGGTCTTATTTGACCCATGTGGATCATAAGTATTTAATCCTCCTGGATCTGGGATTTGACGGCACTTCGGACAGGGATTATGAGATACAGACGGCCCAGCTGCTGACGGCTGAGCTGGATTTTAAGGGGGCCAGGCTGGGTGATACCAGAAAACCGGATGTGTGCGTGTATTACGGAGAAGACGGGCTGATTATTGATAATAAGGCTTATGGAAAGGGGTATTCCCTTCCCATTAAACAGGCTGACGAGATATACCGCTACATAGAGGAAAATAAGAAACGGGACGAGAAGCTTAATCCGAATAAATGGTGGGAAATTTTTGACAAAGGTGTGGTGCGGTATCACTTTGCTTTTGTTTCCGGGGCCTTTACCGGAGGTTTTAAGGAAAGGCTTGATAACATCCGGATGCGTTCGGGAATCTGCGGGGCAGCGATCAATTCCATGAATCTGCTTCTGATGGCGGAAGAACTGAAATCCGGAAGACTGGGCTATGAGGAGTGTTTTGCACTCTTTGACTGCAATGATGAAATTACGTTTCAAAGTTCTTAGGCGCATGGAGGTTTGATGATATGGTGTTGGGAGAATACCTTCCTTTCTGGAATAAGCTGACGGAGAGTCAGAGAATGCTCTTAAAAGAAAATGCCAGGGAAGTCCGGTTTGAAAAGGGCATGCTGGTCCATGGCGGGGCTGACGGCTGCAGCGGGCTTTTGCTTGTAACGGCAGGGCAGCTGAGAGTTTTTATGATATCCGATGAGGGGCGGGAGCTGACCCTTTACCGTTTGCTTGAGAGGGATATCTGCCTTTTTTCCGGCCCCTGTATGGTAAAAAACATTCAGTTTGATGTGACGGTGGAAGCGGAGCAGGACTCTGTGGTAACCGTGGTATTGCCGGAGGTTTACAAGAAGCTGATGGAGCAGTCGGCAGTTGTCTCTAATTTTACCAATGAGCTGATGGCTTCCCGTTTCTCCGATGTCATGTGGCTGATGGATCAGGTCTTAAACAAAAAAATGGATGGCCGCCTGGCTGCCTTTCTTTTAGAAGAGGGAAGGCTTACCGGCTCCAGAGAACTTTCCATCACTCACGAGCAGATCGCCCATCACTTAGGAACAGCAAGAGAAGTGGTGACCAGACTCTTGCGGCTGTTTCAGACGGATCACCTGGTAAAAATCACCAGAGGAAGCGTAGAATTGCTTGATGAAAAGGGGCTGGAGCTGCTGGCTGCCGACAGTCTGAGGTAAGAATTGTTGTATTATTTAAAGAACATGGGAAATTCCCTTGCATTCTTTTCTTTTCACAGTTATATTATAAAAAGTTTATAAAAAATTTATACTATACAGAGGAACAGAAAAGATGAAGGATATTATCCCCCAGTTTTTTTTATCAATGAAGCATTACACAAGGGAGCAGTTTGTAAAGGATGCCGTTTCAGGGATCATCGTGGCGATCATTGCTCTGCCCCTATCCATCGCTCTTGCCCTTGCTTCCGGCGTGACACCGGAGCAGGGGCTTTATACAGCCATTGTTGCAGGCTTTGTGATCTCCCTTTTAGGCGGAAGCAAGGTGCAGATCGCAGGGCCTACGGCTGCATTTGCCTCTATTGTGGCCGGTATTGTCTTAAAGAACGGGCTTGACGGTCTGGCTGCCGCAACCATTATGGCCGGGATCATCATGGTGATTATGGGTTTTTTCCGCCTTGGAAGCCTGATCCGTTTTATCCCATATACCATTACTACAGGTTTTACTACCGGAATTGCAGTGACGATTTTTATCGGCCAGATAAAGGATTTCCTTGGACTCACCTTTGAAAAAGCGCCGGTGGAGACCATGGAAAAGCTGGAGCAGGTGATCAGCTGCCTGGGAACCTTTAATCCCATGGCACTGGCAGTGGGAATGACTGCCCTTGCCGTACTCATCATCTGGCCAAGGTATTTTAAGAAGGTGCCGCCTTCTTTGGTCGCTGTCATTCTCACTGCCGTTCTGGTAAAGGCGCTGGATATTCCGGTTCACACCATCGGTGATTTGTATACCATTTCGCCCAGTCTGCCGGCTTTCCACATTCCCAAACTGTCCCTTTCCATGATGCAGAGGGTCATGCCGGATGCAGTGACCATCGCCTTACTGGCTGCCATTGAATCCCTGCTTTCCTGCGTGGTGGCTGACGGCATGATAGGCAGCAGGCATAATTCCAATATGGAACTGATTGCCCAGGGAGTGGGAAATACCTGTTCCGCCCTGTTTGGAGGAATTCCGGCTACAGGCGCTATTGCGAGAACCGCCGCCAACGTGAAAAACGGGGGACGGACCCCAGTGGCAGGAATGATTCATGCAGTTCTTCTTTTGCTGATCCTCATATTCCTCATGCCTTATGCGGCGCTCATCCCCATGCCGGCCATTGCGGCGATCCTGTTTATGGTTGCCTATAATATGAGCGAGTGGAGAGAGTTTCTTTCCATTGTAAAGACTTCACCTAAAAGCGATTGGTCGGTGCTTTTGGTTACCTTTGTTCTGACTGTGGTATTTGACCTTGTCATGGCCATTGGCGTTGGCCTGGTATTCGCCTCCCTGCTGTTCATGAAGCGGATGGCAGATGTGGCAGAGGTAAACGGCTGGAGATATCTGGAGGATGGAGAAGAGGATTGTGACGGAGATTCTGTTGATTTAAAGCCTGTCCCAAGGCATGTGGCCGTATTTGAGATCAATGGTCCCATGTTCTTTGGAGCTGCCGACAAGATATCCAAGGTAGTTTTGGAGGATGGAAAGCGGGTGCTCATCCTGCGGATGAGAAGCGTTCCGGCTATGGATGCCACCGCTTTAAAGAGCCTAAAGAAGCTTTACCACAATTTAAAAAGAAAAAATGTCATACTGGTATTGTCCCATGTAAATGAACAGCCGATGTGGGTAATGGAAAAAGCGGGTTTCTTAGAGGATATGGGAAGAGAAAATATTGCGGGATGCATTGATGAGGCATTGATACGTGCCTCCGCTTTATAAAAATACCGGCAAGGACAACGGTTTTATTCACTTTTTAATGATCCTGTCGCATTTTTCCATGCAGAGTGCTAATCTTTCATCACGTCTTATTTTATATGGGACGGAAGTCTGAAACAGTGAGTAAATAGAGATAAAACGGACAAGTTGTTAAAAAAATATCGTAAAATTATGAAAAAAATGTTGACATCTTAAAAAGATGATATTATAATCAATACATATAAAACCTATAAAAATAATAGGGTATTCTAAGAAAGGATGTCATTCATATGAAAAACACAATGGTTTCTACCAGGAATAATCATTCCGCAAGCTTTGAAAAGATGGATTGCTGTTGCTGTAAAACTGTGTGCATATGTATGAATACAGCTTGTTTTTGTATGTATTAGAATACCTGGTCCGTGGCAGCAGGAGTTTGGCAGGTACTATAATAGTACCTGTTTTTTTTATATCATGGGAAAGTACATCCTCTGATATAAAAACCTTCCGGGACTGCGCACTCCGCGTTCAGGAAATATAGTTGCAAATGCAATTACACCATTGGATCAATCTGCGCGGCCGGGAAGATGAAGGAAATACAAAGAGAGCGTCAGATACATATAAAAATGAACCACCTGAGAAAAAGAACCAGGGCCTTGGAAAAGATACAGGCCCGGCAGCGATCCATAAGTGAGAGAAGGTGATTCCCATATCCTATTCAAATGCTCCTGATCCTGAGAAAGAATACATCAGGCTGATCAATGAAATGGCCAGCCATGTAAAGTATGGTTCTATTACCATTACAATTCAGGATGGAAAAATAGTGCAGATCGAAAAAATTGAAAAAATCAGATTAAAGGACTGACTGGACAACCGGAGGTTCTGATAAGCAGAATGCTTATCAGGAGAAGGTTGTCTTTTTTTGTATCCTGATTTGAGAAAGAAAGCTGAGAAAACGCGATTAAAGTGGCAGCTGGGCGGATTCTTTAGCCTGAACCTGATTATTCCATGACAGAGGTGTTATTTTGAAAAAAGAAGATAAGGACTGGAAACCGGTTATATTAATTACCGGGGAAGAAGGATTTGATCCTTCTTTTGGCACGGCAAATTTTATCATGAACAGAAAATATACCGGCTATGCTGCAAAAAACGGAGGCCTGCCGTTTATGCCGGAAGATATACGGATGGCAAAAGAATATGTAGAATTATCTGATGGGCTCATCCTTTCCCATGGTCCCGACATACACAGAGGCCGTTACGGCCAGTATTATACGGATTTTAAGGAAATGCGGGACATTTGTTCTACCAGAGATGATTTTGAATTTACTCTATTTACCCTGTTTGCTGAAGCAGGAAAGCCTGTTTTGGGGATCGGGAGAGGCATGCAGGTCATCAATACGGCATTGGGAGGCACTCTTTATTTACCCGACAGTAAAAAGAAAAAAGAATTGGACCAGGATCTGTCAGGGGAACTGAAATTTGTGTATCCGGAGCCAAAGAGCAGACTCTTTGCTTTGTCAGGAAGCAGCTTTCCGGCGGAGCTGTTTAAAATTCCTGGAATCAGTAAATTGGGGATCAATATGCGGCCCACAGCATTTTCGGAAAAGGAATGCATAGAAGCTTTGGAACACGATGATCTCCCGATACTGGGAATCGGATGGAACCCTCTTAATGAAAATACCGGGGCACAAAACCACTCACTGTTTCATTATTTTATTCAAATATGTAAAGGAGCGGAGTAAGCATGAAACCAGTCATTCTGATCTGCGGAGGTCCTGCTTATGACAGGCAGTTTTTAGAACCTGCCGTAATGGTCAATAAAACCTATACCACAGCGGTGGCGGCGGCCGGGGGAGTTCCGCTGCTTCCCATAGAGCTTGAACTGACGGAGGATTATTGTGATAAGGCTGACGGCCTGATCTTAACGGGCTCTGTTTCCTTTTCACCAAAACCGGAGCTTTCAGAGGCGGTCCAGAAGGAGGAACCTAAAAGGAGTATTTTTGATGCTTCCATCTATCAGGCATTTGTAAAAGCAAAAAAACCGGTTTTGGGAATTTGCCTGGGTCACCAGGTAATCAATGAGCAGCAGGGGGGCACAATAATACGGAATTTTAAATATACGGAAGGAATCGAGCACATGCTCATCCAGCATTCTGTAAAAACGGAAAAAGGTTCTCTTTTGCATGAGCTGTTTGGAGAAGAATTCTATGTAAACAGCCGTCACAATAATAAAATCGGAATCCTTGGCAAGTCCTTAAAGGCAGCCGCTTATTCCAATGACCGTGTAATCGAAGCCATCGAACATGATACACTGCCTGTTTACGGTGTGGAATGGCATCCGGAAAGAATGCGGGGAGATATTATAGATCCTCCGGAAGGAATTGACATGAGCCCTATGTTCGAAGCATTTGTAAAGATATGCGGCAGCAGAAAGCTTCAAATGAAGGCGGGCGGGGAGGAAAGGGGATCTTATGGATAAACGCCAGATAATCATCGAGGCAGATGAGCTGTCCCGGCATTTTATTGTAAATAAAGGCTTATCCAGGGGGAAGAAAAAGGTTTTAAAGGCTGTTGACGGAATCGATTTAACTGTACATAAAGGAGAGACCTTGGGATTGGTAGGCGAGAGCGGCTGCGGCAAATCAACCCTTGGAAGGACTATGATTAAGCTGCAGGAACCTACAAGCGGAAAGCTTTTGTTTCAGGGACAACGAATAGAATCCTATGATTTTCAAAAGATGAGGCCTTTAAGAAAAAATATGCAGATTATTTTCCAGGATCCTTATGCATCTTTAAATCCCCGGAAAACGATTTTTGAATCCGTGATTACACCCTTGGATGTTTATAAAATAGAGCAGGAGAAAGCACGAAGGGATATGGTACGGGAAATCCTGATGCATGTTGGGTTGCAGGAAAACCAGGTTCATAAATATCCCCACGAGATGTCAGGAGGCCAGCGGCAAAGGGCGGTGATTGCCAGAGCCATTGTGATGAAGCCGGAGTTTGTTGTTTGCGATGAGCCGGTATCCGCCCTGGATGTCTCTGTGAGAGCCCAGGTGATGAAACTGATGAAGCAGCTGCAGGAAGAATTGGATCTGTCTTATCTTTTTATCTCCCATGATTTAAGTGTGGTAAGGTATCTGTGTGATACAGTTGCAGTAATGTATCTTGGGACAATTGTGGAGATTGGATCAAAAAAGGAAGTTTTTGAACATCCGGCTCACCCTTATACAATGGCTCTGATGTCGGCCATACCCGTTCCTGATGTCAATGTAAAAATGAGCCGGATCATATTAAAGGGAGAGGCTCCAAATCCCTTGGAGCTTTTAGCCGGCTGCCGTTTCAGAAACCGGTGCCCTTACGCGGATTCCCGATGCCAGAAATCAGAACCCGGGCTTTTACCGGCCGGGGCAAACCATAAAGCTGCTTGTTTTAACATACACAGTTGAAATAAAATCGTTTATAAATGCCGCTTGAACGGCAGAATGGAGGAGATTATGAAAAATAACAGACATTTTAAATCATTCCTGCTGGGGGTATACGTTGCAGGCGTTCTTCTGACCGGATGCAGCTCTCCGGCCTCTAAAAGCACCAATACGGATGAGCCTCAGATAAAGGAGAGCAGTACACAGACAACGTCTGAAGATCCCAAGGACGTTGAGGGCTCTACTGTCAACTATGCTATGTCTACTGCCTGGGATACGTTAAATCCTTATGACTCCCCATCAGGTTCCATGTATTCCCAGCTGATCTGGGATAAGATATATGACAGACTGGCATTTGTCAGCCAGGCAGGCCAGGTGATCAAACCCAGGAATGCCGGCTCATGGGAAAGCGGGGGTGATGGAAAAACCATTATTTTTCATTTAAACCAGAACGCAAAATGGCAGGATGGAGAAAAATTGACAGCTTCTGACTGGGTTTATACCATAAATCTGATTACCAGCCCGGATCTGGTTTTAAGCAACAGCGGCTATTTCAGTTTTCTGGAAGGCACGGACAGTTCGGGAAAAGCTACTGGGGAAGGATCTGTAAAAGCAGAGGCGCCTGATGATTATACCTTGAAGCTGACATTAAAGAACCCGCTTTCTCCGGAAGACTTTCTGGTATTGTATAACCGGAACTTCTATGTTCTTCCTAAGCATCTTCTGGAAAATTACAGCATTGACGAAATTAAGGCTGCCGATTACTGGAAAGCTCCGGTGGGCTCAGGTCCCTGCATTTATGAGTCGGAAATCGTGGGGAGTCAGCTTGTGTTCCGGTCTAATGGGGATTATTATCTGGGCGCACCCGGATTTGGAAGGCTTGTCGTTAATGTCATAGCTTCTTCTAACACATTATCTTCCCTGATATCCGGGGAGCTGGATTATTTTGCCTTTGGAAACGGGATCAATAACCAGGACGACAGAAAAGTAGCAGAGACCTCTGGTTTTCAAATTACAGAATCCAAGGCCAAATCTAATTTTGTGGAAGTGATCTTAAACAATGACAGTATCTCCGATTTTAGGATAAGGCTTGCCATGAATGAGGCTCTGGACAAAGAAGTGCTGGCTAAGGCGAGTACTCAGGGGCTGGGATCAGCTTCTGCTACTTATGTCCTTCCAGGCAGCGATTATTATAATAAAGACTTGAGTACAGGCAGAGACTTGGATAAGGCAAAGGGGCTGCTTGCGGAAGCAGGTTATGATCCGGGGAAGGTATACAAAATGGCAATCGGGGAATCACGTTCCAGTCTTGCTGCCTTAATGCAGCAGCAGTGGGCAGAAGCGGGGATACAGGTGGAAATTATTACGGTCGATGTGGCAACCATGTTTACCGGCTTAAAAGAAGGAAAATATGATATCGGTATTTCCGGTCATCAGGGAACTTCCTATCCGCTGTGGTTTGCCAATAATTTCAGCAGCAGTGTGAAAAACGATTTTTCCATTACAGATCCTGCTTATGATGAGTGGCGGCAGAAGATATACGATGAGACCGACAACGCAAAAAGAAAGCAGCTGTTAAACGATTATCAGGTTTTTGTATTTGAAAATGCACCATTTATCCCTCTCTGGCACTCCGGAACCATTTTTGTCCAGTCCCAGACCATTGAGAATGTGGATTACGAAGCTGCCGGCATGTGCAATGATAATGTATGGGAATGGGTGAAAAAATAGTAAGGAGCAGACCATGTGGAGGTACATTGTCAAAAGGATATTAACTGGCATTCCCATATTTATTGGAATTACAGCAGTTGTTTACATACTGATGAGCCTGGCTCCGGGAAGTGCGCTGGACATTCTGACAGACAGTGATACCAAGCTGAGTGCAGAACAGTATAATGATTTAAAGGCTTCCTTAGGGCTTGATAAGCCGGTGGCTGTACGATACCTTATCTGGCTGGGAGATTTTCTGAAAGGAGATCTGGGTGTGTCTTACCGGAGCAATCAGGAAGTATCCCTGATCATATCCCAAAGAATATTTCCCTCCCTGCTGCTTACGGGGACAGGAGTTTTTTTCGCGGTCCTGCTGGGGATTCCCATTGGGATCATGGCCGCATATAAACCTTATACCAAGTGGGATTCTGTTTCTTCTTTTCTGGCGCTGGCAGGAGCTACGCTGCCTGGTTTTTTTATCAGTATTTTAGGAATTTATATTTTCAGCATGAAGCTTGGAATGCTTCCTTCAAAAGGCATGTATCAGGTTTCCGATAGAAGTATTCCTGATTATGCGATTCATTTGATAATGCCTGCTTCCGTGATCTGCCTTGGTTCAATAGGAGGCCTGATCAAGCAGACAAGAGGGGCCTGCCTGGAAGTATTCAATGAGGAATATATGAAAACAGCCAGGTCAAAAGGAATCAGTGAATGGAACGTAATTATAAGGCATGGGCTGCGCAACGCACTGATTCCTGTGGTGACTGCCGTGCTTCTTGAGATCCCACATATCATAGGAGGCTCAACCATAACGGAACAGATCTTTGGCTGGCCGGGGATCGGGAGCCTGATGATTGCCTCCATCAGCAACAGAGATTATCCGGTCGTTATGGGGATCGCCGTTCTGATTGCAACGGCTGTTTTAATAACCAACATAATTCTGGATATTTTGTACGGTTTACTGGACCCCAGGATTACTTATGGTTAAACAGGAAAGGGTGTTAATTATGGCATTTAGAAAAAATGGCAGGCAGACGGCTCTTTTTCAAAGCTTTAAAAAAAATAAAAGGGCGATGCTCGGGCTGTGCTATATTCTGGCAGAGATTGGGGTGGTTGTACTTTTTCCTCTGATCTTTCGCATGGATCCGTACATCAGCGACGGGGAGGCTGGCTTTTTGTCAGGCCCTACTCTAAAGCATTGGCTGGGCACGGATGCTGCTGGCAGAGATTTGTTTGCCCGCACCATATATGGGGGCAGGGTATCGCTGCTGGTTGGCATTATATCCACTCTCATCAGTGTGTCCATCGGTCTGCCGCTGGGGCTTCTCGCCGGATATTATAGAGGAATATGGGAAACAGGAGTCATGCGGACTGCGGATGTGTTTATGTCCTTTCCCAGTATGATCCTCATACTGGTTCTTGTTTCCGTAGCAGGACCCTCTCTTCTTACCGTGATTCTAATAATAGGTGTGATGGGCTGGACCGCAATTGCAAAGCTGATTTACGGAAATGTGTTATCCATCAGTAAGAAAGAGTACATAGAGGCAGGCAGAGCGGCAGGGAAAAATAATTGGTCCCTTATTTTTACTGAAATACTTCCTAATGCTGCAGGACCTGTATGGGTGATCCTTTCCTTTCGGGTGGGAGGCGCGATCTTAACGGAATCAGGACTCAGCTTCCTTGGAGTAGGAGTTCAGGCGCCCAAAGCTTCTTGGGGGAACTTAATTAATGCCGCTCAGAATTTAAGCAATCTTATGCTCAGGCCATGGATGTGGATACCGCCCGGCTTCCTGATCATATTTACTGTAATAAGCTTTAATTTTATAGGTGAAGGGGTACGGGATGCCCTGGATCCTAAGATGAAATTGTCCTGATAAGGAGGTCTTCCTATGAGCAGGCCATTACTGGAAGTAAAAAATTTGGAGATCCAACTTAAAATATCAAACAAAGGAACGGTGAAAGCTGTGGATCGGGTGAGCTTTACCCTGAACGCAGGTCAGACACTTGGAATAGTTGGAGAATCCGGCTGCGGAAAAAGTTTGACGGTTTCTTCTATACTGGGCCTTCTGCCCCAGGGAACAGGAAGAATAAGCGGGGGACAGATCCTATATGACGGGGTGGATCTGGCAGGACTTGGCAGCAGGCAGATGAGAGAAATCAGGGGAAAGCACATTTCAATGATCTTTCAGGAACCCATGACCTCTTTAAATCCCGTATATACCATAGAAAAACAGCTGACCGAGATGCTGAGGGCCCATAGCAGGATCACCAGAAAACAAGCTTATGAGAAAGGGCTGGAGCTCCTTGGCATGGTAGGGATCCCGGCAGCAGCAGAGCGGATGAAGGCATTTCCTCATCAGCTGAGCGGTGGGATGAGACAGAGGGTGATGATAGCCATGGCTGTTTCTTCCGGCCCCAGGATTTTGATCGCCGATGAACCGACGACGGCTCTTGATGTGACCATACAGGCACAAATACTGGAGCTGATGAAAGAATTAAATCAGAATTTGAAAACGTCCATTCTCCTGATCACCCATGATATGGGAGTCATATGGGAGATTGCCGATCATGTGGCTGTCATGTACGCTGGAAGGATCATTGAATATGCCCCAGTAAAGGAACTGTTTACCAATCCTCTTCATCCATATACGAGAGGACTGCTAAGATCCATACCAAGGCTGGACGGAGAAATAAAGGACCTTTATTCCATTGAAGGAACGGTTCCGCCTCTTGGTGATATGCCAAAGGGATGCAGATTTTCCGGCAGGTGCCCCGATTGCATGGAACGGTGCAAGACGCAGGAACCTCCGCCGGTGGAAGAAGGGACTCATGAAGTATCATGCTGGAAGTATGTGAATGTATGACCATAGGGAAGTCTGTCCGTTCCATGACTTAGATAACAGAGGATAAGGTGCCGTAGTCAGGGGGAAAAGACAAGAGTCTGCAAAACTTAGATTGTTGGTTCAAATCCAACCGGCATCGCTGATGAACAGAAATATGACTGTTTATTTAATAAGAAATACAAGAAAGGGGAATGGAAAATGAAAAAATGTGTAAAAAGATGCAGGAAGGCTTTGGCAGTTTTATTAATGGCCGTTATGGCAGCTGCAGCAGGAGGATGCAGTTTAAAAGGTGATGTGCCTGCTGGCGGCGGATCGGCAGAAAGCACAGCAAAGGGAGAATCATCAGCGTCTGTAAAAACCATTAAAATCGGGATTGGCAACAGCTTTAATCCCATGTGCTATGTGGATGAGAATGGAGATTTGCAGGGCTATGATTATGAGACATTAAAAAAGATAGATGAACAGCTTCCCCAATATGAATTTAAGTATGAGCCTACGGAATTTAAAAATATTTTAGTAGGTCTTGATACAGATAATTATGATATTGCTGTGCATCATTACGGCTGGAATGAAGAACGGGCAAAAAAATACTTATATGGAACCGTAGGGAATTTTTTTGATACCGGATATAATTTCAGGGTTGCAAAAGGCTCAGGAATATCAGTGAAAAGTGAAGAAGATTTAGGCGGACTTAAAATTGCGGTACAGACATCTTCCAATGTGGCTTACTTGGCAGAAAAATATAACACGGAGCATCCGGATAACCCGATTACCGTTATTTATGATGACGGAACAACGGAACAGCATCTGGCAGGCTTAAACAGCGGTATTTACGACGGGCTCCTCAGTATACCATTTGTAGATGCCCTGGATAAAGCGGCATATGGAGATATTTTTGATGTTGCCGGTTCCAAGCTGTTTTATAGCCCTGATAAGCTGAACGGCTGCTATTTTATCTATAATTACGGCGATGAACAGCTTAAGCAGGATATTGATGCAATACAGCAGGAATTGCTGGATTCCGGCTGGCAAAAGGAACTTTCCGAAAAAGTTCTGGGCGCCGATTATACCGTAGATCTAAGTAAATAAATAGAAAGGAGCAGATAATCATGGCAGGTGATTTTTTTTCCTTTCAGCGGGTAATGGAATATTTTCCAAAGGTACTCTCAAAATTACCGGTTACCTTAAACATTGTATTGGTTTCCATTGCAATTGCCATTGTACTGGCAACTGCTATCGCAATGATCCGTATCAAAAGACTGCCTGTATTAAACCAATTGTCAGCCGTATATGTATCCTTTGTAAGAGGGACCCCCATTCTGGTACAAATGTTTCTGGTGTATTATGGAATGCCCCTTTTCATTACGGCCCTTGTGGGAAACAATATCACATCAGAATGGAATAAACTGATTTTTGTATACATAGCCTACGGATTAAATGAAGCCGGTTTTTTGTCAGAGCATATACGGGCAGCGATATTATCAGTGCCTGCTGGCCAGGCAGAAGCAGGATACTCCGTCGGATTAAGCGGAACCCAGACTTTTTATCGGATCGTCATGCCTCAGGCCTTCCGCGTTTTGCTTCCCGGTTTCAGCACCATGCTGGTGGGACTTCTTCCTGCCACTTCCTTAGCCTATATGCTGGGTGTCACGGATATGATGGGAAAGGTCAAGGCAATTGGAACCGTTACATTTCATACGTTAGAGGGATACTTTTGTGCGGCAGTTATCTTTGTAGTGGCGAGCTTTATACTTGAACGCTTTTGTGTCTGTCTTTCAGAACAGTTAAATTATGAAAAGAAAATAAAAGAGGCGTAAGGAATATGAATATAAAATTAAATTATATTGTGGAATGTTTCTGGAACGCGGTCAGATATATCCCAGGCACCCTGTATATTGCAGCACTGGTCCTGATTATCGGGATTATATTCGGGACGCTGATCGCCCTTGGAAGAACATATCGGATCAAAGGACTATCTTTTTTCCTTGATCTTTATGTTGTTATATTTAAGGCGGTTCCCGTTAATCTTTTAATCGTTGCATCAGGACTTGTATTTGCCATGAAGTTTAATGATTTTGCAAAGGCGCTTGGTCTGGCAGTCCGGGTAAATGATATCCATATGCTGTATGTAGGAGTTTTTGCACTGTCTTTCACCTGTACCACCCAGCTTTCTGAAAATATAAGGGGAGCCCTTGCTTCTATTCCAAAGGGACAATATGAGGCGGGATATTCCGTTGGCCTGACCCCTAATCAGACATTTTGCCGAATTGTTTTTCCCCAGCTTTTACTGGTTCTGGTTCCTGTCCTGGCAGGAAGCATTATTTCTATTATCAAAGCCACTTCCCTGGTAATTTTGATCGGAGTGATGGACATATTAAACGGTGCTTTAAAATATGCCAACGCGGCTTACTGCTTCTTTGAAGCTTATCTGGCGGCAGCTTTGATCTACTGGCTGTTCAGCCTGATCATTCAATGGGGCGGCAATGCCCTGGAACAGCGTCTTGGAAGATACAGAAAGGAACTGTAAGCATATGAAAATATTAATAAAAAATGCCGGTGTATTTGATGGAAGGCATATAGAATTAAAGGAAAATGCGTCGGTTGTAATTGAAAACAACCTGGTAAAAGAGATCTTGAAAGGAGAGTTTTCAGAGGAATGCTTTGACAGGATTATTGACGCAAAAAATAAAACCGTGATACCAGGGCTTACAGATGCCCATGTTCACTTGTTTTTCAACGGAGCAGGTATATCTGATGCTATGAGGCAGGATGAAAATGCAGTCCGTTCCGTCCGGTTTGCCCGGGATATGCTTCTTCGCGGGTTTACAACGGTTCGTGATGCAGGAGGCGTGACTTTTGGGTTAAAGAAAAATATTGATAACGGATATCTGGAAGGGCCAAGGATATTCCCATCAAATGCTTTTATTTCCCAAACAAGCGGTCATGGTGATACAAGAGCAAGCCGGGCAGAATACCGGCTGACCGACGGAATCTATACCTCTGCTGCCTTGCAGAGTAAGGGCACCGTATTGGCAGACGGAGTGGCAGAAGTGCTGAGAGCCGTGCGGGAACAGCTTTTTCTTGGAGCTTCCCAAATAAAGATCATGGCAGGAGGCGGGATTTCTTCTGCTTATGACCCGGTTCAGACCGTACAGTTTACCCTGGAGGAAATGAAGGCGGCAGTTTCAGCGGCATCGGACTACGGAACTTATGTCATGGCACATCTTTATACGCCACAGTCCATGCAAAGGGCCGCAAGAGCCGGGGTTAAAAGCTTTGAGCATGCGACGATGATGGATGAAGAAACGGCTAAGATCATAGCTGCCAATGGAATATGGGTAACAGCCGGCCCCCAGTGCGGCAGAAACTGGCATAATGAGTCTACACCGGAATATATAAAGAGAAAATCAGCCATGGTAAGGCAGGGAGAAGAGCTTACTACAGAACTGATCCATAAATATGATCTTCCTATACTATTTGGAACAGATTCTTTTGGAGACCCGGAGCGGGTAGATAAATATCAATTAGAGGATTTTACCTTTTTTAAAAAGAGATTTGGCAGTTTCAAAGGCCTTGCGGCAGCAACAGGGAATATTTACCAGCTGACAAAGCTTATGACCTATCAAAATCCCTATCCGGAAGGAAAAATAGGAGTATTGGAAAAAGGAGCCTTTGCAGACTTGTGCATTGTGGAAGGGAATCCTGTTGAGAATCTGGATATACTGGCGGACAGGAACAATATGAAATTGATCATGAAGGATGGGAAAATCTATAAAGACATTTTATAAAGTGATTTACTAATTAAATAAAAATGTGAAAAAGATGTTGACATCCCAAAAAGATAAGATTATAATCAATGCATATAAAACCTATGAGAATAATAGGATATATCGGGAAAGGATGCTATTCATATGAAAAAAACAATGGTTACTGCCAGGACGAATCATTTTTCAAATATTGAAAAGATGGATTGCTGTTGTTGTAAAACTGTGTGCATGTATATGAATACAGCTTATTTTTGTATGTATTAGAATACCTGGATCCGCAGCAGAGGCTTGACAGGTACTATAATAGTACCTGTTTTTTTATAAGCAGAAATTGATGATAAAATTCATCAACTATACCGTTGGTCCATTTCACAGGAACAAAACGATGCAGGAAATACCAAGGGAACGTCAGGTACATATAAAGAGGAACCGTCTGAAAAAGAATCCATAGGCTGATCCATGAAATGGCCGGACGTGTAAAGTATGGTTCCATTGCCATCATAATTCAGGATGGAAAAATAGTGCAGATAAAAAAAGAAAATATCGGATTAAAGGACTGACTGGACAACCGGAGGTTCTGATAAGCAAAATGCGTATCAGGAGAAGGTTGTCTTTTTTGTATCCAAATATAAGAAAGCTGAGAAAGAGAGATTAATATGGCAAATACATATCAAAACCTGCAAAAGTCACATCCATGCTTTGGAGGAAATAAAAACAATGTGGGCCGGATCCATCTTCCGGTGAGCCCCGGCTGCAATATTTCCTGTAAGTTCTGCGACAGAAGGATCAATGACCAGGAGGAAAGGCCGGGAGTGACCTCTAAGGTGCTCACTCCTTCACAGGCCTTGGAGGTCCTTGACAAAGCTCTTGCCCTTTGCCCGGAGATTACGGTGGCAGGTATTGCAGGGCCGGGTGATACCCTGGCTACGGATTATGCCCTGGAAACCTTCCGTCTGGTAAAGGAACACCATCCGGAGCTGATCAAATGCATGAGCACCAACGGCCTTCTTCTCTATGAACGGGCGGAGGAGATCATTGAAATCGGAGTGGAATCCGTGACCGTTACGGTAAATGCGGTGGATCCTGAGATCGAAGCAAGGCTGAACCGGTGGATCCTGTACCATGGACATATTTATGAGGGAGTCCAGGCAGCCGAGATCCTCATAGAAAACCAGTTAAAGGGCATCAGAAAAATAGCGGATGCAGGAATCACGGTAAAGGTGAACACCGTGCTGGTGCCCAGCATAAACGGAGAACACATTGAGGTTATTGCAAAGGCCGTAAAAGAGGCAGGCGCATGCATCTACAACATTATCCCCCTGATCCCTCAATCAGAACTTTCCCATGAAACCGCACCTGTATGCCAGGAGATCGATGAGGCCAGAACCTTGGCTGGAAAGCACATTGATGTCTTCCGCCATTGCCAGCACTGCCGTGCCGATGCAGTGGGCATGCTTGGGGGAAAGGATTTCGGAGACATGATATACCAGAGAAGGATCGCAGGAAGCGATACCTTTTCCCACGGTTGAAGAAAGGGGAGGTGAAACACCGTGAAGTATAAGATTGCAGTGGCATCAACAGACGGAAAGGTAGTCAACCAGCATTTTGGAAGAGCCGAAGTCTTTTATATCGTGGAGGCTGACAGCGGGGATATGACATTCACATACGTGGAAAGCCGTAAAGCAGCTCCCATATGCAGGGGACAGGAGCATGATGACAGTCAGCTGGAGCTTTTGGCAGCAATGGTGGAAGATTGTGATTATGTCCTGGTCAGCCGGATCGGAGCCGGTGCAAGGGCCGCCCTGGAACAGAATCAGACAGAGGTCTTTGAACTGCCGGGATATATTGAGGATTCTGTCCGAAGGCTTCTTTCTTACACAGAGGTCCGGAAATTATTGATTGATATTTAGAAAGGAGGCATGACCATGAGTGAAATATATTCAGGAATCAGAGAAAGCCATCCAAACAGGTACAATGATCTGGGTTCTACCGGCAGCCGGGCGGAGGAGGATTTTAAGAACGGCTGTTTAAAGAAAGCGGACCGGAGCTTTGCCCAGGGCCTGCAGTGCCAGCAGATCAACAGCATGGCGGCCTTAATGTCCCTGGAAGATTCCGTTTTTATCGCCCATTCTCCCCAGGGCTGCGTGGGCTGTACCTCCCTGGCAGTGGATCAATACCGGGTGGGGCAGGCACACCGGGGAGTGAAGCATATTAAAAATCCAAGGATCATTGTGACAAACTTAGATCAGAATAATGTGATCTTCGGAGGGGAAAGCAAGCTTAGAAAAGCCATTGAAGATGCAGTATCAAGGTATCATCCGAAACTTATCTTTGTATTTGCCTCCTGCGCCTCAGGCATTATTGGGGACGATATTGATGCCATAGTAAAAGAACTGCAGAAGGATAGGCAGGAACTCATCATTCCGATTCACTGCGAGGGCTTTCAATCGAAAATCTGTGCTTCCGGCTTTGACGCGGCCTTTATTTCCATAAACAAATACATATTAAAAAAGCAGAAACTAGAAAAGATAAAAGGCCTGATAAACTTATTTGCTCCTGTTTCCATAAGCTACGCAGATCAGAAGGAAATGGAGCGGATGCTGTCATTGCTTGGGCTTTCTGTAAACTATATTCCTTTTTACAGCTCCTTAGATAAGATTAAGCAGATCCCCGCAGCCCAGGCTTCCACTTCCATCTGTAAAGTATTTGCAGATGAATTCATGAAAACCCTGAAAGAGGATTATGACATCCCATATTCCCATACGGTTATGCCCATCGGGGTCCGTAATACGGATATCTGGTTCCGTGGGATCGCAGGGATTGTGGGTAAGGAAAAGGAAGGAGAAGAGATCATAAAAAGTGAGCATGAACGGATCCTTCCTCTGGTGGAATCCATTAAGGACCGGCTGAAGGGAAAACGGGTATTTATCTGCGGCGGAACCGGCCGTTCCTTTGCAGCGGCCGCACTGATCGATGATTTCGGAATGGAGCTGGTGGGGCTTGAGACGCCGACTTATGATGAAGACGCCCAGGCGGACATTGAATATCTCAATGCCATTCACCCCAACTATGTCCTTGACATTGCCAACATGCAGCCCTTTGAGCAGGTGAATCTGGTGAAAAGGCTGAAACCGGATGTGTTCATCGGAGTTCCCGAGTGGGCGGCAAAGCTTGGAATCCCAACCACACATGTTCTGGATATGAAACGGCCTACCATGGGATATGACGGACTTTTATTTTTGGGAAATAAAATTGCCGAACAGCTGGAAAATCCCGGTTTTAATGTGAAGCTGTCAAAGCATATCAGGCTTCCTTACAGGGACAGCTGGTACGAAGAGGATGCATTTAAATACATAATCGGAGGTGATTGAAATGTCGGAAATAATTGAAAACCCCAGAGGAGGCTGTGTTCTGGCCGGAATAAATTCCGTACTTGGGGCTATAGACCGGGTATGCCCTATTTATCATGCAGGGCCTGGATGCTGTATGCAGTCAACTGCTTCCGATCAGGGGCAGTCAGGCAATAAGAATTCCAGCTTTGTAAGCAGCGTTTCCATCCCCTCCACCAACATGCTGGAGCGGGAAGTGGTATTCGGAGGAACAAAAAAGCTGCAGTCAACCATTCAGGGAGCCTTGGACATCATTGATGCGGATGCATATTTCGTCCTTACGGGCTGTACGGCAGGAATCATCGGGGATGACATTAAAAGCATTGGGGAAGGGTTTAAGGAAAAAGGATACCCGGTCTACCCCATAGATACTCCTGGATTTGCCGGAGACAGCAACTTAGGGTATGAGGTGGTCTGGAACGCCATGATCGATCAGGTGATAGAAGAAGGAGTCCCAAAGGAAGAAGGCCTTATAAACGTATTTGGGATCATTCCCTACCACGATCCCTTTTGGAGCGGGAACTTAGAGGAGATCGCAAGGCTGTTAAGAAAGCTTGGATTAAAGGTTAATACTTTTTTTACGGAACACCAGGGAATTGAAACCATCAGGAAATCTTCCGGAGCGGTTTTAAACCTTATCATTCACCCCTGGATATTGAAAGGGCCGGCCGGAAGGTTTGAAGAAAAATTCGGGGTTCCCTTTCTCCGCTATCCCGGTCTTCCCATCGGTGCCAGTGATACCAGACGGTTTATCCTTGAAGTGGCTCATGCCTTAAAGCTGGATGACAGGTTGGTTAATAGGGTGATAGAGGAAGAGGAGGATTATGTGTACCACTATCTGGCACAGGCCATCGGTGCCCTGAGCTGGAAAAAATTCGCCGTGGTCGGGGATGCGTCAATTGCCGTGGGAATCACCCGGTATCTTGCCAACGATTACAGTTTTACTCCTGTGCTTGTGGTCATATCAGAACCGGTATTCCGGCAGGAAGACAAAGACAGGATCTTAAGTGAGCTTACTGATCTGGAATATGCAAGGCCGCCTAAGGTGGTTTTCAGTCCGGACCAGCATGAAATAAATATAGCTCTTTTGGATGAGGAGGATATTACCCTTATCATAGGAAGCAGCAATGAGGAGGAAATCAGTTCCCTTAAAGAGGTGCAGTGCATCGCAGCGGCATTTCCCATAAAGGACCGGCTGATTTTCAACAGGGCTTACGCGGGCTATAGAGGAAGCCTGACTTTGATTGAAGACTTATACGACAATTTATAATGCGAATCAGAAAGAGAGGATTTTATCAATGGGACAAATCAGACAGATAGCCATTTATGGGAAGGGAGGAATCGGAAAATCCACTACAACCCAAAACCTTACGGCGGGGCTGGTGGAGCTTGGGAAAAAGGTCATGGTAGTGGGGTGTGATCCAAAGGCGGATTCCACCAGGCTGCTCTTAGGCGGCCTGGCACAGAAAACGGTTCTTGATACGTTGCGGGAAGAGGGAGACGGCGTAAAACTGGAACGCATCCTGAAGGAAGGTTATAAAGGGACCAGGTGTGTGGAATCAGGAGGCCCGGAGCCGGGGGTAGGCTGTGCGGGAAGAGGCATTATCACTTCCATAGGACTTCTTGAAAATCTGGGTGCTTATACCGATGATCTTGATTATGTGTTTTATGACGTATTGGGCGATGTGGTCTGCGGAGGATTTGCCATGCCGATCCGGGAAGGAAAGGCCAAAGAAATCTACATTGTGGCAAGCGGGGAGATGATGGCCCTGTATGCGGCAAATAATATTGCAAAAGGCGTTAAGCGGTATGCAAAGTCCGGAGGGGTGAGGCTTGGGGGAATCATCTGCAACAGCCGGAACGTAGACCGGGAACTGGATCTGCTCCGCGCCTTTTCAAAAGAGCTTGGGACCAAGCTTCTCTACTTCGTTCCAAGAGATAACATTGTGCAGCATGCGGAGATCAACCGCAAAACAGTCATTCAATACAAACCCGATTCCAGCCAGGCAAATGAATACCGGAATCTTGCTCAGGCAATCATCGACAATCAGGATTTCACCATTCCCACGCCCATGGACCAGGAACGGCTGGAGGAGATCCTTTTTGAATTCGGACTCATGAATATCAATGACGATTATAAGATCTAAGCACAAAGGTGCTGGATCAAGGAGGGAATCAATGAGTAATATTCATAAATCAATCACCGAACTCATAGGAAGAACGCCTCTTTTGGAGCTGGAGAATTATGAAAGAAAACACGGTCTGGAAGCGAAGATCATAGCAAAGCCTGAGTATTTCAATCCCAACCAGAGCGTAAAAGACAGGATTGCACTTGCAATGATCGACGATGCAGAAAAAAAGGGACTCTTAAAGCTGGGGTATACCATTGTGGAGACCACCAGTGGAAATACGGGGATCGGCATGGCGGCAATTGCGGCAGCCAGGGGATATTCCTTCAGGGTATATGTCCAGGATAATGTCAGTGAGGAGCGGTTTAAAAACATCAAAGCTTTTGGCGGAGAAACAACCAGATTTTCCCAGGTGCCCGAGGTCCAGGCAGTGTTAGATGAAACAGGCGGGGATTTTGTAGCGGCTGTCAGAACATTAAAGAAGAAAGTGCTGTCAAAAGAAAAAAACATCTTCTTTGTCAATCAGATCGAAAATCTGGCAAATCCTTCCGTTCATGAAGCGGCCACAGGGCCCGAGATATGGGCGGATACAGAGGGAAAGGTGGATATTCTGGTGGAAGCATTTACGATGAAAAATATGAGGTGGAAACCTATCAGGCATATGAAGCTGCAAAGGAAGTTGCAAGGACGGACGGGATTTTAGTGGGAACCTCATCCGGGGCCGCCATTTTCGCAGCAACCAAGGTGGCAAAAAGAACGGAAAACAAAGGAAAGAATCTTGTGGTTATTTTGGCGGATACCGGTCTTAGGTACCTGTCCACGAAACTTTTTGAAGAAGCATAGTGAAAGTTTGGAGGTTAAATATGGCAATTAATTTATCAAATTCAAATCTGGCCACCAGGGAGACCCGGCTAGGCTCCATAACCGGATATGTCGGAGACTTGCATGATCTTGCCAGCCAGAGCAAATGCGGCAGCTTAAAGGGCTGCGGACGCTGTTTTTCCCAGTCAAGTACCTGCTTATCCGGCTGTGCCCTCAGCCAGCTTGGAGGGATCCGGGATGTGGCGGTCATTCACCACGGCCCTTCCGGGTGCTCGGCCACGGCAAGTTCTCAGTACATCATTACCAATCAGGTGGCTGCTAAAAGAGGTGTCGTAAACAAATCCGTCTATATTGGTACAGATATGAATGAGAATGATACCATTTTCGGCTCCACAGAAGCGCTGGCGGATATCATTGTGGAGGTCAACCGGCGTTACCAGCCAAAGGCAATTTTTGTCAGCAGCTCCTGTGCCACGGGGATCATCGGAGAGGATATTGACAGCGTGGTGGATGATGTGAAGGACCAGATTCCGGTGCCTGTCATAGCTGTTCACTGTGAGGGCTTTAAATCACGGATTTGGGCGACTGGGTTTGATATATCCGATCATGCGGTGTTAAGCGGAATCGTAAAGCCGCCAGAGCAGAAAAGAAACACCGTTAATTTTAAAAACTTTTTCGAAAGCGCAAGAAATGAAGTCATTGAAATGTTTAAGAATTTTGATTTAGAGCCCATTTTTTTATATGCCAATGCAACGGTGGAAGAACTGGAACATTTATCTGAGTCCGTTGCTACGACATGCATCTGCGGAGTTCTTGGAAATTATCTGGGCAACGGCTTAGAAGAGCTGTACGGCGTTCCCTATATCCGGACCGTCAATCCCTTAGGGATCGTCGGATTTGAGACATGGCTTAGGGAAATCGGAAGAGTTGCCGGCAAGCAGCTTCAAGTGGAACATTACATAGAAGAACAGAGAAAAATTTATATTCCCCAGATAGAAGCGGTGAAGAAAGAATTAAAGGGATTAAAAGCGGTTCTTGGAATGGGACCGGGCTACACCTTTGAGGTAACGAGAGTGTTAAACGAGCTGGGAATTGAAGTGGTTTGGGCGCTGGCATGGCATTATGACAAGAAATATGAAAACGGGGATGTTCCCCCTGCCATGAGTTATCTTCTTGACAATAATATCAATTTTGAAGCCAGTGTGGCGGACCAGCAGAACTTTGAGGTAATGAACATCTTAAATAAGTACCGCCCTGATTTATACCTTTCCCGCCATCCCGGCTCCACGGTATGGGCCATTAAACAGGGAACCCCGGCAGTCTATGTGGCGGACGAATACATGATATTCGGATATAAGCATACCCTGGAGTTCGCTCATACGGTTTTAGATACCATACGGAACCGGAGCTTTGAACAGAATCTGGCAAAAAGAGTGAAGCTGCCTTACACGGACTGGTGGTATAAGCAGGATGTGGGAAGCTTCTTAGAGGAGGCGATTGGCTGATGGCGAAGATCTTAGATAAACAGAGGTATAAATGCGCGATGAGCGCCATGCAGACCGTTCAGGCAATCGAACGGGCGATTCCTGTCCTTCATTCCGGTCCGGGTTGTGCCCAGAAGCTTTCCAATTCCTCGGGAAGCTCCGGCTATTTTTCACCCAACATCTATCCCTGTACCAGCATCAACGAAAGGGATGTTGTATTCGGAGGTGTTAAAAAGCTTGAGTCAACCATCAAGCATTCCCTGGATGTCATTGATGCAGATTTATATGTGGTATTAACCGGCTGTATCCCGGAGATCGTGGGTGACAACACCGAAGAAGTGGTGGAAGGGTTTCAGGATGCCAAAAAACCGGTGATCTATGCCTCCACCGCAGGATTTAAGGGCAACAACTACAAGGGCCACGAGCAGGTGGTGGATGCAATCATTGACCAGCTTTTGGAGCGGTCAGATATCCGGGTAAAAAATCTGGTGAATATATGGGCAGATGTGCCTTATCAGGATGAGTTCTGGCTGGGAAATTTAAGAGAGCTTGAAAAACTGGTTGAGGAGCTTGGTCTTACGCCGAATACGATATTTGGCTATCAAAGGGGATTAAGTAACATAAAGAGGATACCGCAAGCCGAATTTAACCTGCTGGTGTCTCCTTGGGTCGGGCTTAATAATATGAAGAACATGGAGAAGAAGCTTGGAATTCCTTACCTCCACTATCCGACGCTCCCCATAGGGGCCTTTGAAACCAGTAAATTCCTTCGGGAAGTGGGCGGGTTTGCAAGAGTGCCAGAGGAGAAGATTGAAAGCCTGATTGCAGAGAAAGAAGCTTATTATTACTACTACATCGAACGCTATGCGGATTTATTCCTGGAGACCAGAGTCATGTCAAAACAGTTTACGGTTGTATCCGACGCCCAATATGCCCTTGGCATTACGAAGTTCCTGGTCAATGATCTGGGTTTATTTCCCGCAAAGCAGTTCGTGACGGATGACACCCCAAGAGAATTCAGGGAAAAGGTCTTTTCCTATTTTAAGGAACTGAATTTTGGCATAGAAGCAGAGGTGAGTTTTGAGACAGATGGCTACAAGATCCACAACGAGATCAAAGCCCATGACTATCATGGATATCCCCTGATTCTTGGAGGCCATTGGGAGAAAGAGATCGCAAAGCAGACCGATGCCCATTTCCTTAATGTATCCTGGCCGGTGAACGAAAGATTGGTGATGAACAGCTATTATGCAGGATATGACGGGGGCTTAAAGCTGATCGAGGACATTTATTCTGTTGCCAGAACAAGATTCAATTAACAGATCCGTTTCATGGAGGAAATATTATGCCATATAAAATTGCGGTTGCATCTTCTGACGGAGTGAACATTGATGTGAATTTTGGGGCAGCCCATAAATTTCTCATCTATGAGGTGGGGGAAAGCGGTGAGTACGCTCTTTTGGAAATCAGGGAAGCCGTAAAAGAAGCCGGGGAGCCTTCTTTCTGTAATGACGGGTGTAAAGGCGGGGGCTGCCAGAGTTCTAAAGAGAGCCATCCCTGGGTGGATTCCATAGCAGACTGCCGTTGTGTCATCTGTAAAAAGATCGGCTTCCACATTCAAAAGCAGCTTGAAAAAAAGGCGGTCAGCGCCTTTGATGTGGAAGGGAAAATCGAGGACACATTGGAGAAAATCACCTGGTATTTTCACCGGGTGGACCACCATCAGACACTTCGCGGGATGGCAAATGAAACGTCAAATAGAAAGGATGGAAAAAAGTGATGAGAAGAGGGATAAAGAAGTTTGCTCTGGCAGCAGTATTGACAGCATTGGGGGCGGCAGTGCTGTCCGGCTGCGGGAAAAAGGCGGCAGCAGCGGACAGCGGCATCACAAAAGTGGTGGTTGGGACCGGCAACGCCTATGAACCATATTGCTACTTAGATGAAAAGGGAGAGCTTGCCGGGTATGAATACCAGGTTTTAAAAGCAGTGGATGAGCTGCTCCCTCAGTATGAATTTGATTATCAGACCTCTGATTTTGCCAATGTGCTGATTTCTCTTGATGCAGGTAAGATTGATATTGCAGCTCATCAGTATGAATGGAATGAGGAAAGAGATGAAAAGTATCTGTTTGGAAAAGAACCTTATACCACCTATGTAACCTATCTGGCCGTAGCAAATGACAGGACAGATATCCAGTCTCTTGATGATCTTAAGGGACGGAAGGTAAAAAGCTCTACCGGGTCAAATTCCGTGTACATCCTGGAAAATTATAATAAGGATCATGAAGATAATCCCATAAAAATTGACTACGTGAACAATTCAACCGATGAAGAGACTGTTACCGGTCTTTTAAACGGAGTATGGGATGCCACCATCTTAACAAAGCGGGATACGGAAAAGCTGAATAAAAACTACGGAAACGGCAAGGAAGTCATAAAGGTGACGGGGGAGCCCATCCAGTCCTCATCCACGTATTTCATTTTTGCAAAGGACAATACCCAGCTGCAGGAGGCAGTGGATGAAGCGGTGAAGCAGTTAAAAGAAAGCAGAAAGCTTGCACAGATATCAAAGGATGTAATCGGCGGGGATTATACGGAAAGCGAGTAATGGTATGGATAAACTGTTTGGCTGGGAGCGGTTCTTTGAAAATATCCCTAAAATTCTTCCATATTTATCAGTGACCTTTCTGATCGTGATCTATGCCACTGTATTCGGAGTGCTTCTTGCGGTTTTCATTGTTCTGACAGAGCTTAAAAGGATTCCGGTCCTGTATCCGTTTTTTAAGGTGTATGTCTCGTTTATGAGAGGGACGCCCATGCTGGTGCAGCTGATGCTCATTTATTACGGGATACCGGCTCTGATTGATCCAGTTTTAGGTACCAATATCAACCGGGGCTGGAGTGCGGTGACCTTTGCTTATATCACATTTATCTTAAATCAGGGAGCATTTCTTTCAGCCATATTTTACGGCGCGATCACCTCTGTCCCTTATGGGCAGACAGAGGCGGGGTTAAGCGTGGGGCTTACAGAGCTTCAGACCTTTCGAAGGATCCTTTTGCCCCAGATGGTAAGGATCGCCCTTCCGCCCTTTGGTTCTGATCTGGTGGGGCTGTTCCAAAACTCCTCCCTTGTATTTCTCATTGGCGTTACCGATATCATGGGGAGGGCCAAATCCATTGGCGCGGCCACAAAACATGTATTGGAAGCCTATGTGTTTGTGGTGATAATTTATATTGTTATCAGTTTAACGATCCGGCTTCTTTTTTATTACCTGAATACAAAACTGGAGTATGGGAGAGAAGGATTAGAATGAATTTTAATACCGCTCATTTTTATGAAAGCTTTATTTATGGTATCAGGTATTTTCCCAACACCCTGAGGCTTGTGTTCATTCCACTGGCAATAGGCCTGACCCTGGGAACGGTGACCGCGCTGGTCAGGGTCTACAAAGTACCTGTCCTACATAAGCTTCTTGGGATTTTTGTTACCGTATATCAGGGCGTTCCCATTGTGGTGGCACTGATGATATACAACCTGGTTTTCATGCTCAAATTCAATGACCTGGCCAGATTTTTACATATTAAAACAAAAGCCGCTGACGTGGATAATATCTGGGTAGGAATTTTTGCTCTGAGCCTTACTGCGGTCTGTTCCATTTCAGAGGGCATCCGGGGAGCTCTGTTATCCATTGACAAGGGCCAGGATGAAGCCGGGTATTCCGTAGGACTTACAAAGGTCCAGACCATCAGGCGGATCATCATCCCCCAGATGATCCCGGCAGCCATCCCCACCCTGATCAATCACGTGGTTGGTTTGATCAAGGCCTCCTCTGTTGTCATGGCCATCGGCATTATTGAAATTGTGGCAGGAGCCACCATTCCTAGCTCCCGGACCTATTCTTTTTTTGAAGGATATGTTGCTGCCGCAGTCATATACTGGGCATTTACCATTGTGATCGAATACCTGGCAAGGGCTTTAAGACGCCATATGAGTAAATTTAGGAGGAATCCATATGATTGAAGTGAAAAATGTAAAAAAAGCCTTTGGAAAGCAGCAGGTCCTAAAGGATGTTTCTGTGGAGGTGGAGGATGGCCAGGTAGTGGTTGTCCTTGGCCCCAGCGGATCAGGAAAAACCACATTGCTGCGGTGCATTAATTTCCTGGAAAATGCGGACAGCGGACAGCTTGCCATTGGGGATACTTGTGTGGACTTAAAAAAAGCCACTAAAAAGCAGATCCTGGAGATCAGAAGGAAAACGGCCTTTGTGTTTCAGAATTACAATCTTTTTGCCAATAAAACGGCATTGGAAAATGTCATAGAGGGCCTTGTTACGGCAAGGCGTATTCCCAGGGAGGAAGCCATGAAGCAGGGGAAGGAAGCCCTGGACTGGGTGGGATTAGGGGAGAAATATCATTTCTACCCTTCCCAGCTTTCCGGCGGGCAGCAGCAGCGGGTGGGCATTGCCAGAGCCTTTGTCTTAAATCCGGAAGTGATTCTGTTTGACGAACCCACCTCAGCCCTGGATCCGGAGCTGGTGGGAGAAACACTGGATATCATAAAAAAAGTGGCAGGCAGAGGAATTACCATGATCGTGGTGACCCATGAAATGTCCTTTGCCCAGGATGTGGCGGATAAGGTGATTTTTATGGACGACGGAGTTGTGGTGGAAGAAGGGAAGCCGGAAAAGATTTTTTCAAATCCCAGGGAAGAGAGAACCAGACAGTTTCTGTCCAGGATCATTTCTCTGGAACCCAATTATTTCATATAAGGGTGGGGCCTGGGAAAATAAAGATAAAGGAAGCTTAAGCGGAGCTTTTAGACCTGGTTGGGATTCCGGCGGCAAAGGAAAGAATGAAGGATTATCCCCACCAGCTGAGCGGGGGAATGAGGCAAAGAGTGATGATAGCCATGTCTGTCTCCTCAGGCCCTCAATTGTTTCTGAATCCGCTGCACCCCTATACCGTGGGACTGCTGAAGTCCATTCCCGGAATGTACGGAGCTGTGCAAAACCCGGGAACCACCCGTCTTGCGGATCGGTTCCTATGAAATCGCATGCTGGAAGTATGAAAAGAAAAGCATTGTTTAGCAGGAGAGGAGAATGAAATGTTACAGGTAAAGACCCCGGAAATTTATATAAGTGAACCAGGCGCCATAAAATCACTTGGGACCGTTGCTGAAAAGTACGGAAAGCGCGGGCTGATCGTCTGGTCGGCAACGGCAAGAAAGGTCACGGAAGAAGCCGTGGCCGAGGCTCTGGGAGTACAGAGGATCATCTATATGGAATATCTGCTGGAGGGATATCCTACGGAGGATAAGGCAAATGAAATAGCGGAGCTGTCAGAAGAAAAGGGAATCGAAATCCTGATCGGGATCGGCGGCGGAAGGGTCATTGACACAACAAAGGCAGCCGGAGACATTTTAAAAATACCGGTTATATCCGTTCCAACCATAGCCGCCACCTGCGCGGCCTGGGCTGCATTGTCCGTGATGTATACGAAAGAAGGAAACTTTGATCATTTCCGGCGCAACGGGCATTCCCCAAAAGCGGTGGTAGCGGATACGGAAATCCTGGCAAATGCGCCGGTTCGGTACTTAAGGGCCGGAATCGTGGATACCCTGGCAAAATGGTATGAAACTTCCGTGGGTTTTGACCTCTCGGACAGCGACTTTTCCCATATAAGTTCTGTCAATACCGCACGTCTGGCATATGATTTTCTGGATAAACAGGCGGCAAAGGTGATACAAAATGCAAGGGAAAAGAAGATTGATGAAAATACCGTTAAAACGGTGGATGCCATTCTTTACCTGGCAGGAAATGTGGGAAGCTATGTGGGAGACAAGGCATTTTCCGGATTTGCCCATCCCTTTTACCATTCTTCCAGGATCGTGAAGGAAACCAGAAAGACGCTTCACGGCGAACTGGTGGCATTCGGGCTTCTCATGCAGGCGGTTCTGGAAAAGAAGAGCGGGGAGGAAATCCTTGCCGTGGTAAAGAAGTTCGGTGAGCTTGAAGTGGCCTTCACCCTGGAGGAGATCGGGATAGACGGACAGACCGAGGAGAAGCTTCAAGTCATTTCAGACCGGATCCGGGAGGTATTCGGAGGGATTTCCATATTGGAGGGAAACTCCGAGGAAAGGGCGATTATAAACGCGGCATATCAGGCGGATCACTACGTCAGAAGATATAGAAAGGAATTGGAATATGTCAATGGTTAAAGAAAGAAGCGGGGTGCAGAAAATCGCGCCTTATCAGGCGGCCAGATCCTTAGAGTCAGTGAAACGGGAATTTGGCCTGGACCAGATCATCAAGCTCGCGGGAAATGAAAACCGTCTGGGCTGCTCTTCCCGGGTAGCCGGTATTCTGGAAGAACAGAAAAGCCAGTTCTCCTTTTATCCGGATTCTAACTGCACGGTCTTAAGAGAACGGCTGAGTTCTATCCATAACGTGGAACCGGATCATCTGGTGTTCGGCAACGGGTCCTTTGAACTGATCGCATTGATTGCCCATGCGTATCTGGAAACAGGGGAAGAAGCAGTCATTCCGGATCCTTCCTTTGGCTGGTACCGGAATGTGACGCTGCAGATGAACGGGAAGCCTGTTATGATTCCCTTAAAGGAGTTTGCCATTGATACGGATGAAATCCTGCGCCTGATCAGCGGGCAGACAAAAATCATATGGATCTGCAATCCCAATAACCCCACCGGAACGGTCTTAAAGGAAGAACAGTTGAGGGATTTTATAAAAAAGGTGCCGGATCACATTCTGGTGGTTCTGGATGAAGCATACATCGATTTTGTGGAAGAACCTTATTTTGACACCACAGAACTCATAAAACAGCATAAGAATGTGATCCTTCTGCGGACGTTTTCCAAGCTCTACGGCCTGGCCTCCTTCCGGATCGGATACGGAATCGGAGACCCGGAGCTGATAGAAAAAATAAATAAGGTAAGAAGCCCTCTCAGCGTAAGCTTTCCGGCGCAAAAGGCGGCTGAAGTGAGTCTGGAGGATGAGGATTTTAAAAGACTTGTGCTTGACAATAACAGAAAGAGCCTGGATCTGTATTATTCGGAATTAAAACGGCTGGGACTTGATTATGTGAGGTCAAACGGAAATTTTATTCTGATCAGGACCGGAGCAGACGGAGAAGCCGTGGAGAAGGCTTTTCTGCAAAATGAAATTATTATAAGAAATGCATCGGAATTCGGCCTTGACGGCTGGATCCGGGTATCCGTCGGAACCTTTGAAGAAAACAAAAAAGTGATCCGGGTGCTGGAATCATTCACACAGGAAAGAAAAAGACAGGAGGAGAGTTAAATGAAATCAGGAAATCATAAGCTGTTTTGGGCATTGACGGCCGCAATACTGGTAACGGGAAGCGTTTCCGGATGCACAAAATCAAAGGAGGCCGGAGGGGATCCGGCAAAGACAGGTGAAAAAAGTTATACGCTCAACGTGGCAAAGACCAGTTCTTCCGCGCTGACGAATCCGCTGATCCAGCTGGCAGAGGAGAAGGGCTATTTTGACGGCTACCGTTTGGAACTCAAAAACACCACCCTTGAAACCTCGGGCACCTTTGAAGCCCTCAGCATCGGAAAGGTTGATACGACCTACGGACAGTTGATCCCGCCCTTGAGCTACGGGTCCCAGGGCTCGGATGTCACGTTGTTTGCAGGCACTATTTCAGGCGGAATGTGCGTCGTTGTAAGGCCTGAGAACGAAGAAGAATTAAAGGATTTAAAAAACTGGAAAGGCAAAAACATAGGCGTTATCCAGCTGTCCACATCCGAAATGGTTACCAAGTATGTACTGGGCAAGGACTATGGCTATAAAGCCGGAGAAGATTTAACGTATACGCTGATTGACGGATATCCCAACATTTCCCTTGCAGTCAACAAAGGCACGGTGGACATCGGTTTTATTTCCGCGGAGTATGTGGAAGGCGCGGTTTCGGAAGGCCTGGTTTACCTCTTTCCGCTGACCAATCTGCTGGAGGATTACGTATGCTGCCGCCAGACCGCATACAGCAAATCCTTCAAAGACAACAGGGAGGCATATGTGGCTTATTTAAAAGGACAGATCCGTGCATATAAAGACTACGTAAAGGATGAAGCCGGGACGGTGGCATCCCTTGCACAGGCGACCGGTGAAACGGAAGACTATATTAAAAATTATATTTACAACAAGGAAACCAACGGAAACCGTACCTATAACCCGGACCCCAATTATAATGGAACGCTGGCGGTTTATGACACCCTTCTGGAATGGGATTATGTGGAAAAGGGAACCGTACTTTCCCAGTTTTATGATCTGTCCGTATATGCAGATGCCTTAAAGGCTGTGATAGAAGAATACCCGGATGATACGTTCTTTACGGATATGTGGAAATATTTTGAAAAAAATAACAGTGAATATCCTGATTTTGATAAGGTTTACGGTAATTACCTGTGATGACCTGTGACACAAAGGGGAGATGATCCCCGGAAAAGACCGGCTTTCAAGCGGTTTAAGCTGAGCAGAAGGGAGTATGGGAAAAAGGATATGGCAGATGCGGTAATTGAAGTTCGCGATTTGAGTCTAACGTATGAAACGGAGAAAACAACATTTCAGGCTCTGGAACATATAAACTTATCGATCCAAAAAGGGGAATTTGTATGTCTGATCGGTCCCAGCGGATGTGGTAAAAGCACACTGTTAAGTGTTATGGAGGGTTTGAATCAGGCAACGTCAGGTGAAGTTCTGATCAATGGAAAAGCAGTTCATGGAACCGGGCCGGAGCGGGCGGTGGTATTTCAGAATTATTCCCTGTTTCCCTGGATGACGGCACGGCAGAATGTGGCATTTGCCGTAAGGGAATCCAGAAAGAAAACAAATGAAATAAGCAAAAAAGATTCTTTGGCAATCGCAGAGGAATTCCTGCACAAGGTAGATTTACATGGATTCGAAGACAAACTGCCGGGGGCTCTTTCCGGAGGGATGCAGCAGAGAGTCGCCATAGCAAGGGCACTGGCATGTAAGCCGGAAATACTGCTCATGGATGAACCCTTCGGCGCAATCGATGCCAAGACCCGGGAAAACCTTCAGCTGCTGCTGCTGAAGCTGTGGGTGGAGGATGAAAGTAAAAAAACCATTGTTTTTGTGACCCATGATCTGGATGAGGCACTGCTTCTGGCGGACCGGATTGTTTTCATGGTGCCCAAAGGGATACATAGCGTTCTGGAGGTTTCCATTCCCCGCCCCCGCAGCAAAGAGGTGCTGTTCGACAATGATGAATACCGGAGACTCCATGGGGAACTGGTGCGTTTGTTCTATATGGAGCATGTATCAAAAGAAATCGGGGGAAGCGAGGTAATCCTATGACCGCAAAAAAAATCCTGAACCTTCCCAACCTTCTGTATGTTTTCATATGGCTGTGTTTCCTTCTGCCAAGCCGTTACGCTGCCGAAATGAAGATCGGATTAAGGGACTGGTACGCATTCGGTGCGGTGCTTGTGCTTTTAGAGATCATTTATCTTATAAAAATAAATAATAAGGCGAAAATGCAGGCGACAAAGGATATTACCGGCTTCGTATACGCTGTTTTTCTGGTGTGGGAGCTGCTGGTTTCCAGGCTGAACCTTCTGCCCTATGTGTTCATACCGGCGCCGGAAAATGTTTTTTATGTGTTTTTGGATGATGCAAAGGTAATGCTGGAAGGCTTCGCCAGCTCCATGTATCTGCTGGTCATCGGCCTGCTCTCTGCCATTGTTTCGGCAGTGATCCTGGGAACCCTGGTGGGCTGGGTCCCCAGGCTGCGGAATGCCATCTATCCGATTACTAAAGCGATTTCAACCGTGCCGGCCCTGATCTATACGCCCTATGTGGTGCTTTTGATGCCCACCTTTAAGGCGGCCTCATTGTTTGTGATCTTCTTGAGCATCTTCTGGGGAACCTTTATGGGCATGATCAATAATACCGCTTTTGTGGAAAACCGGATCATAAATTCCGCCAAGGTACTGAACGTATCTACATTTACCATACTCTTTAAGATCATTATTCCGTTCAATATGCCGCGGATCATCAACGGTCTGCCCATCCATCTGTCAACCGCCCTGATGACTCTGACGGCGGCGGAGATGATCGGCGCTGACAGCGGAATGGGATTTTATGTCCGGGTGTCGTTAAATTACGCAAATTATACCAAGGCGATTGCAGGGATCATATTTATCGGGATCGTGGTCACAGGATTAAACGAGGTGGTGAATCTGTTAAAAAACAGATTCGTCAACTGGGAATATTGAGCCAAAGGAGGGATTCATGTCTGACAGAGCTTCAAAATATGATCTTACCGCCGGCAAAATAATGCCCGGGCTTCTGCGCCTTTCCCTTCCTACCATGGGCGTGCAGCTCATCCAGATGACCTATAACTTTGCCGGCATGTTCTGGCTGGGAAGGCTCTCAAGCGGTGCGGTAGCAGCCAGCGGAACCGTGGGGGTCCTCATATGGCTGTCTTTATAAAATAAAAAAACGGCACAGATAGAAAACCAAGGCGAAAGGAATGTGAGTTAATATGAATCAATATTTTAACTTTATGAAAATACCGGGGCTCATGGCAAAGGTGATGACCGCTTTTCCGGTCACGATAAAGCTGGTTTTGTTTTCCTTGCTCTTTGGACTGCTCATCGGCTTTGTATTTGCCTGCATGGCTTTAGCAAAAAGTAAATTATTAAACGCCATGGCAAAGGGTTATATTGCTTTTATGAGGGGGATGCCAATCCTGGTGCTTATTTTTATTTTGTATTTTGTCATGCCCCTGTATTTAAAAAAGATCGGAATCAATACGGCATCCTGGAACAAGGATTCTTTTATTATTGCAACACTGTCTCTTACTTCGGCGGCCAATATGGCAGAGATGATGCGATCTGCTTATCTGTCGGTTGATAAGTATCAATGGGAGGCAGCCTATAGCGTGGGAATGGGGAATTTGACTGCCTTTCGCCGGGTTATTTTCCCCCAGGCCTTTGGGGTCGCCATACCGGTTTTAGGGAATAACATTATTTATATTTTCAAGTCTACGTCGCTGGCCTTTTCCATCGGAGCCGTGGATATGTTCGGCAGAGCAAAGCTGATCAGTTCTAATTTATATGGATTGAACCGTGCCGAGCTTTATTTGGGGGTATCCATTATATTCTGGGTGGTGAGTGTCTTTTTAGAACAGATCACAAAATGGGCGGAACGAGTGTATACCAAAGGCAAAAAAATACAGATGAATTAAAGAGGAGGAGATTCATGGATTTTGAATTTATCGCATCAATGCTGCCTGCAATGATACCTGCAGTAAAAAATACGCTTATTATCACCTTTTTCTCCGCCTTCTTTGGCTGGATTTTTGGTATTGTAATCGCGTTAATTCGGATAAATAAAATAAAAGGCCTGTCCCGGCTGTTTGCTGTTTATGTATCTTTTATGAGAAGTGTGCCCCTGGTAATTATCATGTTTTTTATTTATTATGCCATACCCACGTTTATCGCTTATTATCGTTTTGAGCACGGGCTTTCCGTAGCCTCTGTGGCGGGAAATAAAAGCATCATTTACCCTATCATAGCTATGAGCATTTCAGAGGCTGCTTTTGCCTCAGAAACCTTTCGTTCCAGTCTGCTTGCGATTCCCCACGATCAGTTAGAGTCAGCGAAAAGCATAGGAATGACCACCTTACAGGCCTGTTTCCGCATTATCTTTCCGCAGGCGTTTGTTATCGCCCTGCCTAATATGGGAGGATTATTTATCGGCCTTATAAAAAACTCCACACTGGCTTATTATTCGGGCGTGGTGGAAATTACGGGCATGGCTTATACCCTGGCCAGTCCCAGTTATCAATTTCTGGAAGCATTTTTTCTGATTGCGGTGATTTATGAAACATTAAGCTTTGTCTTTTCAAAACTGTTTCGTAGGTTTGAGCAGAAGATGAGCAAATATAAAAAGGGAATTGTCCTATAGGAGAAGGGAGTGACATTATGATTGAAATGGAAAATGTAAAGAAAAGCTTTGGAAACTCCCAAATTTTAAAAGGAATTTCCATTCGGGTGAAGAAAGGTGATGTAACGGTTATCATTGGACCCAGCGGCTCGGGAAAAACCACACTTTTACGCTGTATCAATTTTTTGGAAAAAGCGGATGAAGGAAAACTGACGATCGATGATCTGACCGTGAATATGAAAAAAAGCAGCAAAAAAGAAACGTTAAATATTCGAAGAAAATGTGCCTTTGTATTTCAAAATTACGGTTTATTTCTAAATAAAACCGCTTTGGAAAACGTTATGGAGGGGCTGGTGGCGGTTCAGAAAAAGTCAAAAGAAGAGGCGAAAAAAATCGCTGTGGAGACTTTGGAATGGGTTGGCCTGTCTGACCGCATGGATTATTATCCTGTCAACTTATCCGGCGGACAGCAGCAGCGGGTGGGGATTGCCAGAGCAGTGGCTCTCTCTCCGAAGGTGATCTTATTTGATGAACCTACCTCGGCTTTAGATCCGGAATTAGTGGGAGAGACTTTAGAACTCATAAAAAAGGTGGCCCAGACAGGTATTACCATGATCGTGGTAACTCATGAAATGTCATTTGCCCAGGAAGTTGCCAGTCAGGTAATCTTTATGGATGAGGGATTGGTAGTAGAAACGGGGACGCCAAAGGAAATTTTCGGCAAGCCTAAAAATGAAAGAACCAAACAGTTTTTAACCCGCATTAATTCGCAGGACAGTATTTATTATATCTAAAAGTCAGGAAAGGGGATCTGGTAAAATGGAAAGAATCATCAGGGATAAGATCCGTGATACGCGGGAGGGATTTACCGACGCACAGGCAGGAAGTGCAGGACATATGCGTGACAGAGTTAAGAAAAATTGTTTGAAAAATGCCCACAGGAAATTTGAACAGGGAATCCAATGTGTTCAGGTAAACAGCGTGAATGCGCTGGCCAGTATTCAGGATTCTGTTATGATTATACATTCCCCCTATGGGTGTTCCGCCTGCGGCAGTCTGGCAGCCATCGAAAGAATCAATATATACAAGCATCATATGGGCGATACCAATGGAGAAAACAGCAGGATCATATCCACTGCTTTAGGGGAAAAGGAAGTGATATTAGGCGGTGAGGGCCGTCTGGAGGAAACGGCAAGAGAAGCAATTTTAAGGCACCATCCCAAAATGATTTTTATTTTGTCTTCTTGTGCATCTGCGATTATCGGAGACGATATCGATGCTGTTTCAGAACGATTGCAGGAAGAATATCCGGATGTGATTTTTGCCCCCATTCACTGTGAAGGCTTTAAATCCAGAAACCATGCGACCGGATATGATCTGGCTTTAAGCGCCCTGCAAAATTTTGTCATCAGGAATGCCAGACCCCAAAAGGAGAAAGGCCTCATTAATTTATTTGCCACCCATTCTTTAAGCCTGGCGGATCAGCTGGAGATGAAGCGCATGCTTAGGGCCATTGGTCTGGAAGCCAATATTATGCCTTACAATGCTGCCTATGAGGACATCATGCGAATTCCGGCGGCAGAGTATAACATTTCTGTGTGTCAGATCTTTGGGGATGAGTATATGGACTTTTTACATAAGGAATATGGAACTCCCTATACCGTCACTTGTATGCCTATCGGTTCAGACAGCACAGACCGGTGGTTAAGAGCCATTGCCAAACTGGTGGGAAAAGAAAAAGAGGCGGAGGAATTTATAGAGAGAGAACGGGGCGAGGTAGAAGAGGAAATCGGCCATATCAGGAAAAAGACGAAGGGGCTTAAGGTCTGTATTACGGCAGGTACCGGGCGCGGTTTAGCTGCCGCCACCTTAATGGGAGAATATGGGATGCAGCTTTTGTGTATCCATGCACCTTATTATGAAAAAGCGTATGTGGAAGATTTTGAGCGTCTGGAGGAATACCACGGAAGTGAATTCCTCATTAATGTAGCAGATATGCAGCCATATGAGCAGATCAATTTAATTAAAAAATTGAAACCGGATGTATTTATCGGCATGGCAAACTGGGTATCCAGACTGGGGATTCCCACTACCCATATTTTAGATGGAAAACGGCCGACCTTTGGATACAGGGGCGTTTTGTATCTGGGGCGGAAAATCGAGGATGCTTTGGACAATAATAATTTCAATAAAAAGTTAAAGGATTTTTCAAATCCTCCTTTTAGGGACAGTTGGTATAAAGAGGATGCCTTTAAATACTTTGATTTTCCGGCACAATAAAAGCTATGAGCTGAAAAAATGCTTCAAGGCAGTAAATGAAAAAATGGAGGATAGGTCAGATGAAAAAGTGCACGGAGCGTCCAAGGATTCTTTGTTCTTTAAACGGTGCCATAGACGTAGTGGGAAATTTATATAAAGGAATCCCTATTTTACACGCCAGTCCTGGATGCAGTATGCAGGCGGCAGTTCAAACAAACCTATATTATTTAGGAGGCTATCACGGGATGCCCAGTTCTAACGCCTACGAAAAGGAAGTGGTATTCGGTGGTGCGGGTAGGCTTAGAGAGACCATAGCCGGAAGCTTAGAGGTAATGGACGGTGAGCTTTATGCTGTCCTTACTGGCTGCAGCATGGGAATCAACGGAGATGATGTGGAGGCGGTGGTGCGAGAGTTCGAGGACAGCCCTTATCCCATCATTTCAGTTGATGTGGCTGGGTTTAAAGGAGATACTTACTATGGATATCAAAGTACACTTCTTGCAGTAGTGAAAAAGCTGGCCCGAAAAACAGAGACTGATCCGAAGCTGGTCAATCTCTATGGTCAGGTTCCAAGTGAAGATATGACCTTCCGTGGTGATTTAGAGGAGCTTTCCCGTATCTTTCAAAAACTGGGATTAAAGGTGAATACTTTTTTTATTGCCAGAGACGGGATACAGCAGATAACCGATTCAGGAAATGCGGCTTTAAATATTAATATTTCCACCTGGCTTAATAAAAACCTGGATGCCTATTATGAAAAAACTTTTGGCATCCCCACTCTGAATTATCCTGGGATGCCCATCGGCCCCACTGCTGTGGCAGACTTGATCCGTCAGATCGCGGAGCAATTGAATATTGAGAAAGCTTTGGCTGATCAAGTGATTTTTGTAGAACAACAGTATGTGTATGAATACTTTGATTCTCTTATGGGCAATTTTGAACGCCACAGATATATTTTGGTGGGTGAGAGCAATTTTGTGCTTGGAATCTCCAGATTTTTGACGAACGATCATGGGCACATTCCGTTGGCGGTGATCTGTACGGATAGTGTACCCGATAAAGTTCAACCGGAAATTGAAGCCCATATCAAAGCTTTGGCTTGCGACAGAAAGGCAGATGTATACTTTGAAAATGACGTGTACTTAGTGGAGCAGATAACGGAAAAGTATCAGGGACGGGCCACACTTCTTCTCGGGAGCACCTATGAAAAGAATATTGCAAAGAAACTGGACTCGTTCTTTGTGACTGTTTCCGCCCCCTGCCTGGATAAAGAGATTTTAAACAAATCCCATGTCGGTATCCGGGGGTGTATTTCTCTTATGGAGGATATGTACAATCATTATTGACAAAGTGTTATAAAAAGTAAAATATGAAAAGGAGAAAGATTATGAAAAGAAAACAAAGTGCATTAATTATTACAGTGTTGGCTGCAGTCCTTGGGGTAAACGGCTGCAGTACGGCAAAGCAGGCAGATACAAATACAGCAGCCCAAACAGAAGCAAAAAGCGAAGCAGCAGAAGTAAAAACGGAAGCGGAAGGGAACGCGGAACCTATCGTACTTCGCTGCGGGGTAAAACAGGCTCACCTTCCTTTTTCCTACACAGACGATAAAGGGAATCTGATCGGATTGGAGGAAGACGTGGTCACAGAGGCATTTAACCGCATTGACGGTTATGAAGTGGAAATTGTGGGATTTGACGCATCCCCAGCTCTGTTTGCAGCGTTGCAGGCGGGAAGCATTGACTTCGGCTCAGGTCAATATGTGGCAAGTGCCACCCGAAAAGAAACCTATAAATTTCCTGCTCAGTATTACGCTTTAAGCCCCATGTATTTGGTGGGCAGAAAAGAGGACAATCTACAGAAACTGGCAGACATCGCCGGCGAGACACTGGAATTTGCTTCCACCTCCTACGAGAAAGAAATCATAAATACATACAATGCAGCCAACCCAGGAAAGGAAATTAATATTGTGGATACATCGGGCGACATCACTACGGCTGACAGCCTGCAGCAGATTGCCACCAATCAAAGAAATGTACTTTTGATCTATAAAAGCTCTTACGATACGGTGCAAAAGGACTTAAATCTGGAAAATCTTACTCTTTCTGATGAACCGGTTATCGTAGAGGATGTATATCAGGTATTTAACCAGTCGGTGTCTGATGAATTCATAGAAAAATTTGACGAGGCGTTAAAGTCTATGTTTGCTGATGGAACCTTAGGGAAAATTGCGGAGAAATGGACCGGTGAAAATACCATTGACCAATACAAGGATTTGGTGATTCCGGTAGATTAAAAATAGAATAAAGCAGAATGAGCCGGATACTCACCTTAAAAAAGGAAATCTGGCTTATTTTTTTGCTCTTAACATTCGCCGGGAAACGAGATCATTAAGTAAAAAAATAAGTAATAATTGTTAGTTCCCGGAATGGATGATAGAATTATATTCAGGCAGGTTTTGGTTAAAGTAATTGTTTGGGTTTCATCGCTTAACAATATACGATAAACTCAAAAACTGCCCTGTTTATTTTATGGGGCAGTCAGAGTACATAGAAAGTGCCGGCAAAAAAAGAAATACAGGAAGGAAAGGTTTTGACGCAAACACAAAGGTCATCCTCTAAGGTGGGTTTATGCTTGATTGTAATTTCAAAGAAATCAGTGTTTTAAATATGCTTTTGGAAAACAGTTATGTGGAAAATGAGAAGATCATGGAAATGTTCGACATTTCCCTGCGCACGGTACAAATAGAAATTGCATCCCTGAATGACAAGCTGAAACAAAATGGCAGATCAAATGTCAGAATACGCAACAAGAGAGGAAAGGGATATTTTCTGGAGTATCCTCCTGAGGCTGGGCTCTGGGTCGATGAGCTGAGACGCTCCTGTTACGGCTATTTAAATCTTTCCTTAAACCGGCTTCTGGGACGAAAGGAAAGGGTGCAGCACATCATCCGCCGCCTTGCGGCCTCCATAAACGGCATAAAGGCGGAAGAACTGGCTGACATGCTTAATATCAGCATTGCCACTCTGAATAAGGATATGAGAGCCGTAAGAAAGTACCTGCTTCTGTATCAGATACAGATCGTTTCCATCCCTTATCACGGGATGAAGGTGGTGGGAGAAGAGCTTGCCATCCGTTCCTGCCTGATAGATTTTTGTGATATTTGCAATAACTCGGAACAGAATATCTTTGTTTTCCACTGTTTAAAGGAATACGGAATTGCCATGGAGGACATCAGACAGAATGCTGCAAGGCTGAAACAGGTTTTAGATGAAACCGGGTACCGGATTCCTGATACAGGGTTTCACAGGCTGGTCCTTTATCTGTCAATTTTACCCTTAAGAACAGGCTGCGGACAGAAGATGATCCAGGACTTCCGCCCTGATCTTGAAGATCTGAAAGAATTTTCTGTGGGGCAAAAAATCCTGGGAAAGGGAAGAGAGCTTGAGGAGTACTATTACATGGCGGTTTTTCTATTAGGCAACCGGGAATTGTTTGAAGACGGGGCAGGTGAAAGCTTTGAGAAAGCAGTGCCGGAGGCGGTGGAAACTTATAAAAAGGTCATGAAAGTTTTAAAAGAAAATATATTCCTGGACTTAACCCCTTATGAAGAGGTCAGTGATTCCCTTCTCCTGTTCTTTTATAAATGGCAGCTGAGGAATCAGGTGGGCATTGTGGAGCTGGAATATCCCTATTCCATAAAATGCAGGGCCAACCGGATGATTTCCTCTCAGGCCCTGGCAAATTATATCTACAATGAGCTTCCGGGATACAGAACCGATGAGATACAGGACATGATGTATTACGAGCTGATCATTCTGATCTATAATCTTGTTTACCGGATCAGGAACCAGTATGAGCCCACCAATGTCATCCTGATCAATGAAATCGGGAAGTCGGCTGATCCAACGGTCATAAGACGGCTGGGGTTAAATGTGGATGAATTGAATATTCATTTTCATTCCCATTATTTCTACGAAGCCAGGGGACTGGATTATTCAAAGTATGATTACGTCTTTTTGCCGGGAGGCATGAAATTCAAGCCGGATTATTTCCCGATCCCCATTTATTATTACGATTTTTTCAGCAAGGTTTCCTATGACCTTTGGGCCAAGGTGATTGCAAAGAAGAGAAAGGTGGGGGCCATCTTAAATTACATGGGATCCCCTGATTTGATACAGTTAGACTGCGGGCAGGAAAACCTGGCGGAAACCATTGCAGAATTTTTCTGGCGTCAAAACATCGCTCCCGGCTATACAAAGCTGGGGTTTTACAAATTAATGCACAGTGTCATTTACCATACGGATTATGTGGCTGAGGAAAAGAAAAAATATATCAATATTTTTACTGGAACCGGGCCGCAGCAGCAGTATTATATCTTCTGTCTTCCACAGGAGATCCTGTTAAACGGTGCAGCCGTAAAAGAGATTCATTTCATCCTGCTGGACTTAAGGAAAGGGCTGGTGGAGGTCAAGAACGGAGATTCTGAGCTTCGGCACTATATTGATGGCTGATCCTGTTACAGGTCAGCCTTTCCCTATTTTTTTGCGCAATAAGGCGCAAATTTTTCCTGCTAAATTTATGCGCGTTCAGTGATGAAAGTAGACGTTGAGGCAATGGCGGATTTGTGATATTTTTTTTGTATCAAATAAAGGGGGTATACAATTATGGCAGTTTGGCAGGCACTACTTATAGCGGTATGGGCCGGGTATTGTTCATTTGACGATCAGGGCCCGCAAATGCTCCGAAGGCCTTTGCTGGTAGGTCCGCTGGTGGGAATCATATTGGGAGATGTTAAGACAGGACTGGTCATTTCCGCGACCCTGGAGCTGATGTGGATGGGGCTTGGAAACATGGCCGGTTACAAAACGCCGGACATGATTATCGGAACCATCGTGGGAACGACCATTTCCATTACCAGCACAGGAGCTACGGCAGAGGGGATCGCAGCAGGCGTGGCAGCGGCTACGACGGTGGCGGTTTTATCCCAGCAGCTGCTTCTGATCTTTGACTTTGTCCGTCAGTTCTTCGCAGTATGGGCAGACAGGCTGGCGCTGACCGGAGATTTTGACAGCATATTACTGGTAAATTATGTTGCCATCGCATTCCAGTTTCTTCTCCGTGCGGTTCCTACCTTCCTGGTGGTCTATTTTTCAACCGGGGTGGTGGATAAGATTTTAAATGTCATTCCCAGCAATATTTTAAAGGGCTTAAGCACTGCCTCAGGAATATTGCCGGCAATTGGTTTGTCCATCCTGATGACAATGATGATGAAGGGCTTTATGTGGCCTTTCCTGATTTTCGGTTTTGTGCTGTCCACTTACCTGGGACTGGGAATTTTGCCGGTGACCCTGATTTCTCTGGCATTTGCAATGCTGTATTCCGTTATGATGGAGATTAAGGACCGTCAGAATGAGGTGCCTGTGATCGTTTCAAACCGCGGAGATGACGAGGATGGAGGGTATGACTTATGAGTGCTGGGAAAGAAAATGCGGCCGGATTGGATAATCCCAATACAAAGGCAAAAGGGAGTTACATAAAAATAACCCGCAAGGATTTAAATGCGGTCTACTGGCGTCTGCAGATTTTCGGCCTTGGGATCACTGTGACCTCAAGCAATGCCCAGGCCATCGGATTTATTACCGCATTGGCGCCGGTGTTAAAAAAGGTTTATAAGGATGCTGGAAAAGCTGCCCGGGTAGAGGCCATGCAGAGGCATTTGACCTATTTCCTTTCTCAAAACACGGCCACCGGCATGATCCTTGGGATCACCGCTGCCATTGAGGAAACTACGGAATTGGACGAAAAAGATGCCGTAGTTGCGGTAAAAGCGGGCATGATGGGGCCTTTGGCCGGAATCGGTGACAGCGTATTTAAGATCACCATCCAGGCCATTGCAGGCAGTATCGGCGCGGCTTATGCCCTGCAGGGAAATTTGATCGGCCCCATCCTGATGTTCCTGATTTATAACGGCATCAACATTGGGGTCAAGTATTTCGGTACTGTGATGGGATATGAAAAAGGGATCGAATTTGTACAGAGCGGGGAGCAGGCAAAGGTGATCCAGAAAATCATAAATATTTCCACCATGGTGGGCGTGATCGTGCTGGGCGCCCTCATAGGAAATTACGTGAAGATCAACGTGGGCACGGAAATTGTCATCAATGAGACCGTTGTAAATATTCAGGCTCTTTTAGACGGGATATTACCGAAGCTGCTTCCGCTTTTGTTCACCATCGGGCTTTACAAGCTTCACGGCCGGATGCCGAGAAAATATTTAATCCTGCTTATTTTCGGCATATTGATCGTGGGAACCTTGCTGGCAATGGCCGGTATTCTGGTTTAGTCAGAATTGCCTGCAGAAATAAAAAACAGGGGAGAGAAGATAGATATGGGAATTCGCATGATTCTTGCAAGCCATGGTTTATATGCCCGGGAGGCATTAAATACGGCCGGACTGATTATCGGGGATATTGCAAACTACGTTGATATTATTTCCGTGACCGCGGACAAAAGCTATGACCAGTGTCTGAAGGAGCTGTTGGATTTACATGCCTCCTATGAAGACAAGGGATCAGGAGTTTTGATCTTAACGGATATTTATGGAGGGACTCCGGCCAAGGCGGCCACCTATTTAGCCCTGACGGAGCCTGACATTCTGGTGTACTCCGGGTTTAGCATGCCGGTGCTCATGGAGCTGTTTATAGCCCGGCCCGAGACACTGGAGGAAGCCGGCACGATCATTGAAAGGGCCTATAAAATGGGTCTGGTCTGCATTAACGACAAGCTGAAAGAAGAGGGGGAACAAGATGGCGATCAAATGGATTCGTATTGATGACCGGTTGATTCACGGTCAGGTAGCAACTTCCTGGTTAAGTCACATCGGGGCGGAACAGGTGATCTGCATCAGTGATGCTGCAGTGGAAAATCCAGTACAGGTTCAAGTACTGAAAATGGCGGCACCTGCCTATACGGTCCACGTATTCGGCGTGGATAAGTTTATCAGGGTATATGCAAATAATCCCATTAAGAAGAACACATTTATGATCATGGGAAGCTTCAGCGACGCTTTAAGGCTGAAAGAAGGGGGCGTGCCCATTGACCACATTAACTTCGGAGGGATGAGGACGACTCCGGAGAGAACCATATCCTATGACCACATTATCTGCTTTTCCCCAAAGGAAGAGGAAGACTTTCATAAGCTTCTGGAAATGGGCGTCAAAATCGAGTATCAGGTCGCTGCCTATGACGCCCCTGTGGATATGAAAAAGAAAATAGAACAGCTTAAGAGGTAGTGCCATGGAGATAAAATACGTCGAGGCCTTTCCTCTGGATAACGGCAAAACAGAATTAAACATTGTTTCGGATGCAGAGGCTCTGGAAGAATATCAGCTGTACTGGACCTATGAAAAGGACCCCTTTACCAAGAACCGTAGTTTTCTCCTCTCATCCAGAGAAAAAAGGTTGATTTTCCATGCCGCGCCTGAAAAAAGAAAACAGATTTATTTTATCATTGAATGGAAAAACCAGGCCCCCATGGTGTTTGGATACAGGATTCTTCCAGTGGATGGAATGTATAACCTGCGGGATATGGGAGGATATATGACCGGATCAGGAAGAAGAATGAAATGGGGCGTAGGATTCCGCTCCGATTATTTCGCCTTTCTGGAAGATGACGGACTGGAGTATGTAAAAAGCCTGGGAATTAAAACCATTATTGATTACAGAAACGACATGGAGATTATAAAAAGCCCTAACCGGGACTTAGGAGAGGGCGTGACCACCTATTCCTGCGATCCCAACGCTCATACGGCCATGATGGCAGGCCTTCTTCACAATAACGAAAACATTGCAAAGGAAGAAGCCGTCATAAAGCAGGCCAGGCTGGCGGTAGAGGAAAATCCCAATGCAGGGGATTTGAGGATGATACAGCAGCAGCTGAACTTTGTCATATGCGATGAAAGCCGGAAGGCCTTTGGAACCAGCTTAAGGCTTCTGGCACAGAAGTCAAACAATCCCAGCGTACAGCATTGCAGGGGAGGAAAAGACAGGACCGGATTCGGGGCCATGCTTTTGGAAGGGATCCTGGGTGTCCCGAAAGAGACTATGATCTATGATTATATGCTCACCAAAAGGGCAAGAGCGGAAAAAAATGTCCGCTATTACCAAAAATATCTGGAGCTGGCTAAGGATAAACGGGTGGCCGATTACCTCTTCTCCCTCTTTGACACAAAACCGGAGTATATCGAAGCTTCCATCAATAAAATTCTTGAGGATTACGGCTCTGTCAGAGAGTATGCCAGAAAGGCCTTATGGCTGGAGGACACCGTCATCAGACAGCTGGAGGATATTTTCCTGGAGTGACAGAAAGCCCCTTTTATGACTGTAAGGCAGAGGAGGGCTGTTGCAGAATCGTTTTACCGTAAAACAGAATATAAAAATGAGTCTTGAAACGGTTTAAAACCATGTCAGGACTCATTTTTATGTCATAAACTATTTTACCATATCAGGCAGTTGTTGCATTTTGCTGTGCATCACCTCCTGCTTTTCTGACGGGACGAGAAGCAGCCCGCTACTCAGCCACCAGCTGATCCAAGGATTTAAACTGATAGCCCATTTCCTCCCATTTGGTCAGCAATTCATCAAGGATCTGGCCGTTTGTGCTGGAGGTGCTGTGTAAGAGTACAATGGCGCCGGGATGAATCCTGCCCAAAAGCTTTTTAAAGGCTTCTTCCTTTGTGGGCTGCTTATCCTGATACCAGTCAACATAGGCAAGGCTCCAGAAAAAGGTTTTGTAACCCATATCCTTTGCCATCTGTAAATTGGACTCACTGTATTTTCCCTGAGGAGGGCGGTAGTATTTTTTCATGGGCTGTCCCGTAGTCTTTTCAAAAAGGCCTTCCAGATCTTTAAGTTCTTTTTCAAACGCTTCCTTTGAAGAAATCTTGGACATGTCCGGATGATGATAGGTGTGGTTGCCTACGGTATGGCCTTCCTCCACCATTCGCTTTACAAGCTCCGGAGACGTTTCTATGTAATTTCCTACCACAAAAAAGGTAGCGGGAGCATTGTGTTTCTTTAATGCATCCAGTATGGCTGCAGTATTTCCATTTTCATATCCGGCATCAAAGGTCAGATAAAGGATTTTATCCGGGGTCTTTTCGGCATAATAGGCATCGAACTTTTTTAAATAGTCCATGGTGGCATTGGCCACCGGCGGCTGCCCTTCCTGCTGGAAGCTTAACCCCCAGTTTCCATCTGCCGCAGTTTCCACCGCTTTGTGATGTTCTACCAGCATGGCTCCAAGATGGCCGGCCAAAAAAGCGCAGAGAAAGAGCAGGAATACCATGACCGCCTTTTTTCCTGTTTCGGAAGAAACCGAAAGCTTTCTGATTCTTTCTGCAATCTTTAATTTTTGCAAAAGTTTCATATATAAAGCTCCGTTATATTACGTTTGTTTCAATATATGAAGCTGCCCTCTGTCCATATTCAAAAAGGTTGCCGCAGTTTCCTGCCCAATTGTTTTATATTTCTTTTATAATAGTGCCCGCTTTTCCTTCCAGGCTGGCTTTAGCATTTTCAAGGGAGGTAATGATAGCCTTCCGGTTCCTGCCGTGGCGGATAAAATCCACGGAAGCTTCAATTTTGGGAAGCATGGAGCCGGTTTCAAACTGCCCTTCTTTAATAGAAGCTTCTGCTTCTTCTAAGTTCATCTGGCTGATGGGGCGTTCCTTAAGGGTTCCGTAATTTAAGGTGACATTGTCCACGTTTGTAAGGATCAAAAGCACATCAGCGTCAATTTCCTTTGCCAGAAGTCCGGCTGCCCGGTCCTTTTCAATGACTGCGCTGGCGCCTTTTAAGCGGTATCCCTGTTCCATAACCGGTATGCCGCCGCCGCCGCAGGCAATGACGATCTGGTCCGCATCCATAACTGCCTTGATGATGTCGATTTCCACAATAGAAACGGGCTTTGGAGAAGCCACTACTCTGCGAAAGCCCATCCCAGGCACTTCCTCCACATAATTTCCTTTTTCCTCTTCCTCTTTTGCGTCTTCTGCAGACATAAAACGACCGATAGGCTTCATGGGAGTGTAGAAAGCCTCGTCATAAGGATTTACCATCATCTGAGTCAAAATGGTGGCAGCTGATTTATAGATGCCGCGTTTTACCAGCTCCGCCCGGATGCCGTTTTGTAAATCATATCCAATGTAGCCCTGACTCATGGCAGAACATACGGACATGGGCGCAGAAGTATAACCGTCATGGAGTTTCCCGAATTCATTCATAGCTGTATGAATCATGCCCACCTGCGGGGCATTGCTGTGGGTGACAGCCACTTGCCAGCCGGCTTCAATAAAATCTGCGATGACCTTGGCTGTTTCAGCAACCGCTTTTTTCTGTTCCGGAAGATTTGTTCCCAAAGCATGATGTCCCAAAGCCAGGACAATACGTTTTTTTGCCATCTCATTACCTCTCAGTTCCGTATAGTTTGATCAAAAAGTATAAAGATATTATATTATCAGACAATAAAAAAATCAACAGGTTTCATGGTTTGGGTATCAGAGAAATGGGAGAGGAATGATCTTTAGAAAGAATTAAAAATATTTTGGTAGATATCCTGCAATCAAATGGTATAATGTTTAGGAAGATACAGAAAATGAAAGGACACCGTGTTTATGATATCGATCATCCTGCATCTGATCCTTCCCATGTTTTTTTATACTGCAGTGACGACCGCCCTGTTTTTGTACTTAAACCTGGGCGCTCTGGTGGCCACCGCTTTATCTGCGCTTTTAGCATCTCCCGTGCTTTATTATTTCTATTATTTAGACCAGAAGCGGCGGGGATACATTCCAGCAGCAGGATTTTCCCTTCATGGCTGTCTGGCCTATATTTTAATATTCGGCATGGCTTTGTCCGTGCTTGGGAATTATATGGTGGAAGCGCTGGGGCTGACTGAGATGTCCGTGTCCTATAAGGAGGCAGAGAGCTATCTCTATTCACCGCCCTTTCCCGTTCAGGTTCTGGCTTCCGGCCTTGTGATTCCTTTTGCGGAAGAGGTCATTTTCCGTGGGCTGGGGTTTGCCTCGCTGCGGGAAAAACTCCCTTTCTGGCTGTCAGCAGTTCTGTCAGCGGCTCTGTTCGGGCTTTACCATGGAAATCTTCCTCAGGGAGTTTATGCTTTTTTCATCGGCCTGGCTCTTGCCTGGCTGTATGAGGTTTCAGGGACCTTGCCGGCTCCTTACCTATTTCACGTATCAGCCAACTTACTGTCGCTCTTCGTGATGAATACAGGACGTTTGAATTCTTTGTTTCATACAGACCGAAGGCCGGTTTTGGCAGCCGCATCTGCGGCAGTGTCTGTTATTTGTGCGATCCGGATTTATCGGAAAAACAACTTAAAGGAGGATATTGTGTGAAACTTTTATCTGTAGCAATTCCATGCTATAATTCTGAAGCCTATATGAGGCATTGCATTGATTCCCTGCTGCCGGGAGGAGAGGAAGTAGAGATTCTCATTGTGGATGACGGATCCACAAAGGACCGTACGGCAGAAATTGCGGATGAATATGAAAGAAACTATCCGGAAATCTGCCGGGCAATCCATCAGGAAAATGGCGGCCACGGAGAGGCGGTCAATGCGGGATTAAGAAATGCTACCGGAATTTATTTTAAAGTGGTGGACAGCGATGACTGGGTGGATGAATCCGCTTATATGGAAATCCTGGACACCCTGCGGCACTTTGTATATGGGGAAGAGACCCTGGATATGCTGGTGAGCAATTTTGTCTATGAAAAGCAGGGGGCAAATCGAAAAAAAGTCATGAATTACCGTACCGCCCTTCCGGAGAATGAGCTGTTTACCTGGAAGGATGTGAAGGTGTTTCTGCTGGGGCATTACATTCTCATGCATTCGGTGATTTACCGGACAGAGCTTTTAAAGCAGTGCGGCCTGGAACTTCCCAAGCATACCTTTTATGTGGATAATATTTTTGTATACCAGCCACTGCCTCACGTAAAGAATATCTACTATTTAAATGTGAATTTTTACAGGTACTTTATCGGAAGAGAAGACCAGTCAGTCAATGAAGCGATCATGATCGGCCGCATTGACCAGCAGATCATGGTGACAAAGCTGATGCTGGGTTATTACGATGTGACAAAAATCAAGCAGCGAAAGCTCCGCCGTTACATGGTGCGTTATCTGGAGATCATGATGACCATATCCTCCATCCTTGCCATCAAATCGGAAAGTGATGAAAATATGGAGAAGAAAAAAGAACTGTGGCAGCATCTCCGTAAGCAGAATTTACCGCTGTACTTAAGGCTCAGATGGGGCTTTATGGGACAGGGGGTTAATCTCCCGGGAGAGAGCGGAAGGAAATTTCCTATTGCCATCTATAAGATGACCCAGAAATTTTTCGGTTTTAATTAGAGGACGGTCTGACCGTAAAACAAAAATCCCCTGCACCTGTCTAGAGGTGTCAGGGGATTAGTTATTAACTGATTGCTTTTTCGGAAACCTTTTCTCTGCTGGGTACATAAGAATCAGAGTATACAAAGTGGTACATGACATAAGCCATAACCAGGGCGCCAAGACCGTCAAATGCCGAATGCTGTTTTAAGAAAACAGTAGCTAGACAGATGGAGATCATTAACAGCAGAGAGCCGGTCTTGAGAAACCGGTATTTCTTTAACTGTTCGCTGCGGATGACCGCAATGTGCACACAAATGGAGTTATAAACATGGATGCTTGGGAATACATTGGTACAAGTATCCGTGGAATAAAGGATCCCCACAATGGCTGACCAGATATTTTTTCCGGAGTCGATCACAGGACGGAAATCCGTGCCGTTGGGGAACACGGTGCAGACCACCAGACTGATGGTCATCCCTGTAAACAGCATGGTACACAGCCTGTAATAGTCCTTTACGTTTGTAAAGAAAAAATATAAAACTGCGCCGGCGATATAAACAAACCATAAAAGATAAGGAATAATAAAATATTCATTAAAAGGAATCAGGTCGTCTATGGCAACATGCATGATATGGTAATTGTTTGTCACTGTTTTTTCCAGGTATATAAACCATGGAATATAGATAAAGGCATAGGTGAGAATCCAGACATGCCTGTACCTGTGAAGCAGATTTTTCATAAAAGTCATCCTTCTCCATTTTGGTGGTTGGTATTATGTTTATCAACTTTGGAGGATTATATCACACTCATTTTGACAGTACAATAGTATTTCACAAATGTTAATATATATTTCAGAGAAGATTAAGCTTAAGGCCTCCTTACCTCTATAATAAATGGTATATATGGCTGAACCTGCCTTAATACCCTTGTCCCGGACATATTTGGAAAATATAATCTTTTTATAAAATGGTTGATAGACAGTCAATCTTTGTGTATAGTATAAAGGCAGACTTATACACGAAAGGAATGGAATATGTTAGAAAAATATATGACTGTTTTCTTTATCTCCATGGTTCCGCTTATAGAGCTTCGGGGAGCGATTCCGTATTCAACGGTAATGGGACTTCCGCTTTTTCAGTCTTATATCGTTGCCATCCTCGGAAACATGCTTCCAGTACCCATTATCTATCTGTTTGCGAGAAAGGTTCTTGAATGGGGAGCGGATAAACCGGTGATCGGCGGATTTTTTTCCTGGTGCCTGGAAAAGGGAAGACGGGGCGGCGAAAAACTGCAGGCGAAAGCTGGACAGGGGTTGTTTATTGCGCTTTTGTTATTTGTGGGAGTTCCCCTTCCGGGAACCGGTGCCTGGACAGGCACTTTGGCAGCCAGCCTGCTTGATATTGATTTTAAATCCAGTATTTTAGCCGTTATGGGAGGCGTCCTGGTGGCAGGGGTGATTATGGGACTTGCCAGTGCAGGACTTTTAGGGGCGCTTCAATCCGTGATATTCTAAGATTCTGGTAGGAAGAAGGGCAGAATGGAACGAAGGAATGAAGAGGGATTAACAGAAAAAGAGTTTCTTTTGCAGTATCGGCCGGGGAATTACGAACGCCCGTCGGTGACGGTGGATATGCTGATTTTTGCAGTGGACGAGGAGGAGCCGGAAACAGAGGTCCTGCTCATTAAGCGGAAAAATCATCCCTGCATCGGACAGTGGGCGATCCCGGGAGGTTTTGTAAATCCCGATGAATCTCTGGAGGAAGCGGCAGCCAGGGAGCTTGAGGAAGAGACAGGGTTAAAAGGCATTTGCCTGGAACAGCTCTACACATGGGGGAATGTAAAGCGTGATCCCAGAACAAGAGTGATCTCAGTATCCTATATGGCCGCAGTGCCAAAAGACCAACTGATTCCAACGGCTGGCGATGATGCCGCAGAGGCCTGCTGGTTCCAGATAAGGAAAAAGAAGCTTTCGGAACTGGAAAATGGAGCGACCTATGCGCTTACCATTGAAAATGAAGAGGAACATATTTTTATGAGCTATCGGATCACCGAAACCTATGAACGTCAGGGCTTGATGTGGAAAAAGGAAACGGAGATTGATCTTTTACCGGCTATTGATGTGCTGGATCAGGAAAAGCTTGCATTTGATCATGCTGAAATCTTAAATGTGGCAATGGACAGGCTGGAAGAGCTGGAAAAGGAATACAGAGAGCAAATTTTTTAACAGATGCGCACCGCCTGGATAAGGCGGTGCTTTTTTCTTTAATAATAGAAGTTTGTAAGAAAATTTTAATCGGAAAATTATGGATTTTATGCTATACTGTTGTGAGAAACGATACTTGCACGCAGAAACACACAGGAGATGACAGGATATGGCAAAAAAAACATGCAGGCTATGGAGCCTGGTAATCAGTATCAGCATTTTCGCAGCCTTTACATCATACGGGGATATGCCCCTGATACAGCCGTTCCCGGAGGCAGGAGGGAAGACAGAGAATGTAAGCGGCCCTTCCGGCGGCGTCAGTGAAACAGGGCCGGGGACCGGCACAGGGACCGTTACGGGCAGCCCTCAGACAGGAGCGGCCTCCGGCGGAGATGTGACGCTGCCTTCTGCAATAACACAGCCGGAGATCCAGTCAGAAGGGGCGGTCCTTATGGATGCAGCGACTGGAACCCTTCTTTATTCAAAAAACGGGGAGACCAGATATTATCCTGCCAGCATTACAAAACTCATGACTGCGCTTCTTGTTGCGGAAAAATGCAGCTTGCCGGATACCGTGACTTTCTCAAAGACAGCCACCACAAACTTAGAATCAGGTGCGGTGACTTTAGGACTGACGGAGGGGGACAAGCTGACGGTGGAACAATCCCTTTACGGCCTGATGTTAAAGTCTGCAAATGAGGTGGCCAATGGCCTAGCAGAACACGTTTCAGGAAGTGTCAGCGCCTTTTCTGTCCTGATGAATGCCAGGGCAAAAGAACTTGGCTGCACAGGAACCAACTTTGTCAATCCCAATGGACTGAACAGCTCCAGCCATTATACCACGGCTCATGACATGGCGCTCATTGCCAGGGCTGCTTTCCAGAATGACATCGTGAGAAAGGTGTCATCCACCTTAAGCTATCAGATACCGGCCACAAAAAAGGCTTCGGCCAGGACCGTGACCATGGGCCATAAGATGCTGAGCCCTGGTGATGCCAGATATTATCCGGGAGTCATCGGCGGAAAGACCGGTTATACTTCACTGGCCGGCAACACCCTGGTTACCTGTGTGGAAAAGAACGGAGTACGGCTGATTGCGGTCATCATGAAGAGTAAATCAACTCATTATGGGGATACAAAGTCTCTTTTGGATTATGGATTTGCATTGAAGGCGGCAGGAACAGGGACAGCAGTTTCGTCCGCGGGATGGATCCAGGAGGGGACCAAATGGTATTACCAAAAGCAGGATGGAAACAAGGCCTGCAATGAGTGGCAAAAAATAAACGGAGTCTATTACTGGTTTGGTTCAGATTCTGTAATGGCAGAAAATTTCTGGGTAGAAAGCAGCGGGAAATGGTTTTATCTGGGCGCAGATGGAGCCATGCTTAAGGACACCGTTACTCCCGATGGATACCGGCTTGATTCTTCAGGCGCCTGGATCCGGTAGGAACATGGATATTTTGGCATAGAAAAAGAGCCTTTGGGCTCTTTTTCTATGCCAAATCCTCTGATGGGGCAGAATTGCTTTCTTCTGTTTCAGGCGGGCATTCTGTCTTTTGGGTGGCTTCGCTTATATCGGCCCGGTACTCCATGATCTCTTCCACGCTGCAGTCTAAGATCTTGCAGAGCATATCAATGGTGTGAGTGGAAACGAAGTTATTTTTCTTAAGACGTCCGATTTGTCCGGCACTGACCTTGCAGTACTTTATCAGATGGTACTGGCTGATGCTTTTCTTTTTCATAGTTTCCCAAAGTCTGTCATAAACGATCATGATTTATCACCTCTGGTCTTAATTAAACCGTGATTATCCAGTATTGCATATTATCCATAAGTGGTTTATATTATGGGAAAGGAGGAATACATAAATGAAAAAAAATATTTTTAACGTGATTTTTTATCTTATCTGCTTCTCTGTTCTCTGCAGCGCCATCTACCGCCTTGCCTTTACGGTGCCCCCGACTCCGGGAACGCCAGGCTATGAGGAATATTTTTGCGGCACAATTGTCATGAGCATTGGCATCGGGCTTATGGTGGTCGTGCCCAATCTTATCATCGAATATCTGGTGGGCAACTGGACCTCTTAGTCTTGACGCAGACAGGCTCTTCATTGTATGATGAGAAAATAAGGAAAAAATGAGGGAAGAAGAGGAAAAATCGGATGTGGTTTGCTGCCGGAGCCCTTTGCGCCATAGGTGCAGGCTTGTATTTGCGTTCTGAGTATGAAAAAGAACAGCTTTCCGTGGAAAGAACTGTTTTGAAAAGTCAAAAGATAAGAAAGGACCGTACCCTTGTGTTCCTTTCCGATTTGCACGAACACCGGTTTGGCGACGGCAATGAAAGACTTTTGGCTGCTGTGGATGAGACGGCGCCTGATCTTGTGCTGGTAGGGGGCGATATGATCTTCAGTAAGAGCAGGGCAAGCACGGATGCGGCGCTGGAGCTTATGGAAAAACTGGCCGGTAAGTATCCCGTATTTTGCGGCAACGGCAATCATGAGAACCGGCTGCTTTGGGAGCCTAAAGTGTACGGCAGCGCTTATGAAGACTATGTGAGCAGCTTAAAAAGGTTTGGTGTCAAAATGCTGGAAAACCGGACGGAACGGTATGGAGAAGATCTGGCTGTTACCGGGATCGATTTGGAACCGGGAGTTTACCGGAAATTCCGGCCGGAGCGTTTGACTGAGGAGGAGATTGAACAAAAGGCGGGAAAGGCATCCAGGGAGCGGTTTCAGATTCTGCTTTGTCATTCTCCTCTTTATTTCAGTGAGTGCAGAGGCTGGGGAGCTGATTTGACTCTGTCCGGCCATTACCACGGAGGTACCATAAGGATTCCTTACTTAGGAGGGGTTATGACACCTCAATACCAGTTTTTCCTCCCATACTGCGCCGGAGAGTTTACGGAAGGCGAAAGGCATATGATCGTGAGCAGGGGGCTTGGAACCCATTCCATCAACATTCGTTTAAACAATAAACCGCAACTGGTAGTGGTGGATTTAAAAACGAAATCATGATTTTGCGCCTGCCATATATTTACAGATGAGGAAGGATTTGATATACTGGTCAAAGGCATGCGTTAGTCTGCCTTGGAGGATTTTATGGGAATCTCTTATAAACTGGATAATTTCGAGGGTCCGCTGGATTTGCTGCTTCATTTGATCGACAAGAATAAGGTGAATATCTATGATATTCCCATTGCTGAGATTACGGAGCAGTATCTGGACTATGTCAATCACATGGAAACAGAGGATTTAAACATTGTCAGCGAGTTTCTGGTCATGGCTGCGACCCTCATTGATATAAAGGCACGAATGCTGCTTCCCAGGGAAACCAATGAGGAAGGCGAGGAGGAGGACCCAAGGGCAGAGCTTGTGGCGCGCCTTCTGGAATACAAATATTATAAATATATGTCTCAGGAACTTAGGGACCGGGAATTGGGGGCAGACCGCCTGCTGTACAAGACCCCTTCAGTTCCCCCTGAGGTGGCAAGGTACGAACCGCCGGTGGATTTGGACAAGCTTCTTGACGGCCTTACTCTGGCAAAGCTCCAGGAGATTTTCCGGGCTGTTACGAAACGCAAGTCTGACCGGGTGGATCCTATCCGAAGCCGGTTCGGCAACATTCAGAAGGAATCCATAAGCCTGGAAGATAAGATAAAATCGGTCATGGATTATGCCAGAGAGCACCGGAAATTTTCCTTCCGCAGGCTGCTTGAGCAGCAGCCGGACCGGACCCTTGTTGTTGTGACATTTTTAGCGCTTCTGGAGCTCATGAAGATCGGCAAGATCAGGCTGACCCAGGAGCATTTGTTTGATGATATGTTCATCGAAACCCTGGAGCCGGAAGGAGAAGACGGGGAACTGGATTTGTCAGATCTGGGAGAAGAAACTCCTTCCAGGGATACCGTTATGCCCGGAGAAGACTGGCAGGAAAGAGGAAATTGATGGATAAGGAAACTCTTGAGACCATTGGACCGAAAAAGAGCACAAAAGAAGAAAAAACCTGGGAAGCCGTAATTGAGGCGGTTCTTTTTACCATGGGAAATTCCGTTGAACTAAAGGCTTTGGCCGCGGCCATCGGCCAGGATGAAGCTGCAGCAAAGGAAGCTGTCCTTCGTTTGATGAAGCGCTATGATACAGGAAAAAGAGGGATGCAGATCCTGGAGCTGGAGAACAGTTACCAGATGTGCACACGGTCTGAGTATTATGAAAACTTAATCCGCGTTGCAGCTGCGCCCAAAAAGCAGGTTCTTACGGAGGTGGTTCTGGAAACTCTGTCCATCATAGCATATAAGCAGCCTGTGACAAAGCTCGAAATAGAGAAGATCCGGGGTGTTAAGTCGGATCATGCAGTCAATAAGCTGGTGGAATACAACCTGGTATATGAAGTGGGCCGTCTTGATGCACCCGGCCGGCCGGCATTGTTTGCCACCACAGAGGAATTTTTAAGAAGATTCGGCATCGGCTCCACCCAGAGTCTTCCGGTGGCCGATCCGGTAGTTGCGGCTGAGATACGCATGGAAGTGGAAGAAGAGCTTTCCGAAAGCGGGGATTTAATGCCGGCAGACCATAAAAAAGAAGATAACATTCAGGAGGAAACAAGGTGACAAAAGACATAAGAATAAAATATTTTACTGATAAAATCGAACGCTTACGCTATATTGAGGGCAAATCTGACTGGATTGATTTGCGCGCGGCGGAAGAAGTGGAGATGAAAGCAGGGGACTTTAAGCTGATTCCATTGGGAATTGCCATGGAGCTGCCTGCAGGGTTTGAAGCCCATGTGGTTCCAAGAAGCAGCACATTTAAAAATTACGGCGTGATCCAGACCAACAGCATGGGTGTGATCGATGAAACTTATTGCGGTGACAATGACCAGTGGTTTTTCCCGGCTTATGCCCTCCGGGATACAGTGATTCATATAAATGACCGAATCTGCCAGTTCCGCATTATGGAGCATCAGCCGGCCTTGTGCTTTGAGGAAGTGAAGACCCTGGGACATGAAGACCGGGGCGGCCATGGAAGCACGGGAAAACAATAACATTTCTATTGTGAGCAGAAGGCGAATCGAATTTCCTTAAAAGGAGATAATAGCATGAGAAGAAAGACAGGATATATGGCTGCCATCCTTGGACTGGCTCTGGCGGTTACTATCGGGGCAGGCGGCTGCGGGAAAAAGGAAGATAAATATTCTTACCGGGCTGCCGGGATCGAGGCACTTAACCAGGGCAACTATGACGGTGCCGTGGAAGCCTTTGACAAAGCCATTGATTCCTCCAAAGGACTGGTGGGGAAGTTTGATGTGGATGTGTTAAAGTACCGGGCAGAAGCCGAATACCTGGCAGGCGATTATACCTCCTCAGCAGACACCTATGACATACTCATCAAGGTGGATGGGGAACTGCCGGAATATTTGAATATGCGTTCTGTTTCCAAGGCAGGAGCCGGAGATCTAAAGGGCGCTATTGAGGATTATAAGAAAAGCGCCGGGCTGGATACGGAAAAAAAGGCACCGGGCAGGCTGAAAGCACTTTTGGCTGCAGGGGCTGCCATGGAGAAGGAAGGAACGGTTTCCGATGCCATGAGCCTCTATGAAGAGGCCCTTCAGGACGGGGAACAGAGCGCGGAGCTTTACAACCGGATGGGCTTATGCAAGCTGGCCGAAGAGGACTGGGATGGAGCTGCGGAATATTTTAAGAAAGGTCTTTCTGCGCCGGACAGCGCCCAGGTTCCGGAGCTTTTGTTTAACCAGGCTGTTGCCGAGGAACATAAAGGCGAATTTAAAACAGCCCTGGATTTGATGCAGCAGTATATTTCCGCTCATGGTCCTGATGAGGAAGCCGAGCGGGAGATCACATTTTTAAAGACAAGATAGGTTGGAGTGATTGATGGCAGAACTGATTGAGTTAAAAGAAATAGAGGAACGGGTGATCCTGGTGGCAGTCAGTACCGGGGATGGGGATGATGCAAAAGGATCTCTCGATGAACTGGAGGAGCTGGTAAAAACAGCGGGTGCCGTCACCGTGGATAAGATGATCCAGAACCGGGAGAGGATCCATCCGGGGACTTATCTGGGAAAAGGTAAGATCGAGGAAATAAAGGACCGGATCTGGGAGCTGGACGCAACCGGAATCGTCTGTGACGATGAACTTTCTCCGGCCCAGCTGCGGAATCTGGAAGGAGCCCTGGACACAAAGGTCATGGACCGCACCATGGTGATTCTGGATATCTTTGCTTCCAGAGCCATTACCAGAGAAGGAAAGATACAGGTGGAGCTGGCCCAGCTCAGATACCGGGCAGCCCGTCTGGTGGGGCTTAGAAGCTCCTTATCCCGTCTTGGAGGCGGGATCGGCACCCGGGGACCGGGAGAGAAAAAACTGGAGATGGACCGCCGTCTGATCCATGACCGGATCGGGATGTTAAAGTCTGAATTAGAGGATGTGAAGCGGCACAGGGAGGTGGTCAGGCAGCAGAGGGATAAAAACCATGTGCCTGCTGCCGCTATTGTCGGGTATACCAACGCCGGGAAATCCACCTTGTTAAACAGGCTTACGGATGCCGGAATCCTGGCTGAGGATAAACTGTTTGCCACCCTGGATCCAACTACCAGGAATTTGAACTTACCGGGCGGACAGCAGATTCTTTTGACGGATACCGTAGGATTTATCAGAAAGCTTCCCCATCATTTGATCGAAGCATTTAAAAGCACTTTGGAAGAGGCCAAATACAGTGATATCATCCTTCATGTGGTGGACTGTTCCAATCCGCAGATGGACATGCAGATGTATGTTGTATACGAAACCTTAAGGGAGCTTGGAGTTTGTGATAAGGTCATGATCACGGTGTTTAATAAGATCGATGCAGCAGAAGACGGTGTGATATTCAGGGATATATCTTCGGATCATCAGGTGAGGATATCCGCAAAAACCGGAGAAGGCCTTGACGAGCTTTTAAATCTTTTGGAGACCATTCTTAGAAATCAGAAAGTGTATCTGGAAAAGGTTTACCCCTATAAGGATGCAGGAAAGATCCAGCTGATCCGCAAATACGGCCAGCTGTTAAAGGAAGAATATCAGGAAGACGGGATTCTGGTGAACGCCTATGTGCCATCGGAGCTGTTTGCCTCTCTGGCAAACAATGCCGATGTTTTTGATGAATAATAAAACACAATATGTGGATTGGTGTTAAAAAACCAAACTACATATTGTGTTTTTGTTTTTGTTCTGCTATAATGATATTTATCAAAGACCGCTTATCAGATTTCTGATAAAAGGCACTATGCCAAAAAACAGGGCAGGAAAGTGGAAAGGAGTTTAGTCTTTATGATCCAGGTAGTAAAGAGAAATGGGGAAAATGCTGAATTCAGTCTGAATAAAATCACGGAAGCGATTAAAAAAGCATTTAAGGCCACCCAGAAGGAGTATAACAATGAAATACTGGAACTGCTGTCTCTTCGTGTAACCGCTGATTTCCAGGATAAGATGTCGGGGGGAGAAGTCACGGTAGAGCAGATCCAGGACAGTGTGGAGCACGTCCTTGAGCAGGCGGGATATACGGATGTGGCAAAGGCCTATATTTTATATAGAAAACAAAGAGAAAAAATACGGAATATGAAGGATACCATCCTGGATTACAAGGCTGTGGTGAACAGCTATGTAAAGGTGGAAGACTGGCGGGTCAAGGAAAACTCCACTGTCACCTATTCCGTGGGAGGGCTGATATTAAGCAACTCCGGAGCTGTTACGGCAAATTACTGGCTGTCTGAAATTTATGACCAGGAGATTGCCAATGCCCACAGGAATGCAGACGTACATATTCACGATTTATCCATGCTGACCGGGTACTGCGCAGGCTGGTCTTTAAAACAGCTTCTTTTAGAAGGACTTGGGGGAATACCGGGAAAGATCA